>JABFXM010000064.1 GCA_013361745.1 Gemmatimonadaceae bacterium
CGAGCACCGCGCGCGTACACCAGCGCGGAATGCCTTCGACCGATGCGACGCGCACCAGCCGCTGCGCGCGCTCCCATTCCTCGAGCCGCGCGACGAGCTTTCCGGTCGCGATGTCGTAGCGCGCGCGGATGTCGGCGACCGAAACCGCCCCCGCGAGAGTGAGATAGCGCCACAGGATCTCGCGCCGCGCCGCGCTCCGCGTGAGCGTCGCGTGGCGCAGCAGCTCGGGAACCGCGTCCGCGGCCGCCGCCTCGCCTAACGCTCCGCCTCGCCGCACCGTCGCCATCGCCTCCTCGCCGAACGCGGCGACGTAGCGCGGATAGTTCTCGGTGAGGATTGCCCGCCACTGCGGGCCCTCGCTCGTCGGGATCGGCACCGCGATCGCGCGGCCGGTGGTCAGCAGCTCGCCCGCGGGATCGCCGCGCACGCCCTCCTCCGCCGTCGCCACCCGCGCCCGCAGCTCCTCGACGGTGAGATCTCCCGCACGGTCGAGAAGGATCGCCAGCTCGTCGGCGGTGCGCGCGCGACGCCCGGGCGCGGTGCCGCGCCGCGCAGCCAGCACCTCCTCCACCGCGGCGAGCGTCGCGTCCTCGGGCACCGCGTCGCCGCTGATTCCCTGCAGCAGCGCCCGATCGAGCGAGAGCATCGCCGCGCGGCGCTCGGCGCGTGGCACGTCGTCGCCGTACATCCAGTCCATCACGAACCCGAACTGCAGGCTCGCCGCGAAGGGCGACGGGATCTCCGTCTCGACGCTGCGGATGGCGATGTGCCCGCTCTCGATCTCGGCCAGCACCTTCGCGAGCGCCGGCATGTCGAAGGCGTCCTGCAGCACGTCACGGTACGTCTCGACGAGGATCGGGAAGGAGGGGAACTGCCGCACCGCCTCGAGCAGGTCGAGGGACTTGAGGCGCTGCAGCCAGAGCGGCATCCGCCGCCGCGGGTTGCCGCGCGCGAGGAGCAGCGCGCGCGCCGCGTTCATCCGGAAGCGCGCCCCGAAGAGCGAGGTCGTCCCCACCTCGTCGAGGACGCGCCGCTCCGCCTCCGCGGGGCTCAACCCGAGCAGCGCAGCCACCGGCGCCGCCGACTTCAGCGGCGGCAGGCGGAGCATGATCCCGTCGTCGGTCGTCTGCACCTGGACGTCGATGCCGTCGTCGCCGTCAGGCATGTCGCCCAGCCGCCCGACCATCTCGCGGGCGCGCTGCGCGAGCGCCATCCCCCACGGCGCATTGACGCGGCCGCCGAAGGGGGCGTGGAGGACGATGCGCACCGAGCCGGTGTCGTCGCGGAACTGCTCGAGGAGGAGCGTCCGCTCGTCGGGGACGAGCCCCGTGACGGCGCGCTGCTCGTGGACGTACTGCACGAGCGAGACGATCGTCGCCTCGTCGGCGTCGTAGCGCTGCATCAACGCGTCGAGCGCCGCGCGGTCGCGTGCCGCGTCGAGCGTCCGCCGCAGCTCGCCTACACGCTCGGTGAGATGCGCCGAGCGCGCGCCGTATTCGCCGTGCCAGAAGGGCATCCGCGCCGGCGATCCCGGCGCGGGCGTCACGATCACGCGATCGTGCTCGATCGCGCCGACGCGCCAGGTGCTCGAGCCGAGCTGGAAGACGTCGCCGATGCGCGTCTCGTGGACGAACTCCTCGTCGAGCTCACCGAGCCGCGTGCGGTCGGGGAGGGTCACCGCGTAGAGCCCACGGTCGGGGATCGTCCCCCCGGAGACGACCGCGGCCATCCGGCTCGCGCGTCCCGCGGCGACGACGCCGGTCATCCGGTCCCAGACGATCTTCGCGTCGAGCGAGGCGGCGACGTCGGCGGGATACTTGCCGGCGAGCATCGCCAGCGTCTCGTCGAACGCCGCTCGGGGCAGCCGGTGATACGGGTAGCTGCGTCGCACGAGCGCGAAGAGATCGTCCGCCTGCCAGTCGTCGACGCTCGCCGCGGCGACGAGCACCTGGCTCAGCACGTCGAGCGGGTTCTGGACGACGCGCGTCGGCTCGACGTCGCCGCTCTTCATCGCGTCGGCGATGGCGAGGATCTCCATGCCGTCGTCGCGAAAGGTCGGCACGAGCAGCCCGCGGCTCGTCGCGCCTAACGTGTGGCCGGCCCGCCCGACGCGCTGCAGCCCCGCCGCGACCCGCTTCGGCGACTGCAGCTGGACGACGAGATCGACCGACCCGATGTCGATCCCCAGCTCGAGGGAGCTCGTCGTCATCAGCGCGCGCAGCTCGCCGGCCTTCAACCGCTGCTCGAGCATCAGCCGCCGCTCGCGCGAGAGCGACCCATGATACGGCTGCGCGATCTCCTCCTCGGCGAGGGCGTTGACGCGCCCCGCCATCCGCTCCGCCTGCGCGCGGTTGTTGACGAAGACGAGCGTCGTCCGTGCGCTGCGGATGCGATCCAGCACGAGCGGCGCGACCGAGGTCCAGATGGTGCCACCGACGTGGCCGAGATCGGGCACCGGCGAGCGCACGCTCGTCTCGATCGACTTCACCAGCCCGCAGTCGACGATCGTCACCGGCCGCAACTCGGGCGCGTCGTCCTCGCCCCGGCGCGCCACGCAACCGCCGAGGAAGCGCGCGATCTC
>JABFXM010000168.1 GCA_013361745.1 Gemmatimonadaceae bacterium
GGCCGCTGCAGGAATGGCACGCGCTCATCCCCGACCCCGCCGCCGCGCGCAGCGGACGATGAGCGACCACTTCGTCCACGAGTCCGCGTACGTCGACGACGGGGCGGCGATCGGCAAGGGGACGAAGGTCTGGCACTTCTGCCACGTGATGCCCGGCGCCGTCATCGGCGAGCGGAGCAGCCTCGGGCAGAACTGCGTCGTGATGTCGGGGACTCGCATCGGCAACAACGTGAAGATCCAGAACAACGTCTCCGTCTACGAGGGCGTCGAGCTCGAGGACGACGTGTTCTGCGGCCCCTCGATGGTCTTCACCAACGTCATCAACCCGCGCAGCCACGTCTCGCGGAAGAGCGAGTACCGGCGCACGCTCGTGAAGCGCGGGGCCTCGATCGGCGCGAACGCGACGATCGTCTGCGGCGTCACGCTCGGCGAGTACGCCTTCGTCGGCGCCGGCGCGGTCGTCACCACCGACGTGCTCCCGTACGCGCTGATGGTCGGCGTGCCGGCGAAGCGCCGCGGCTGGATGTGTCAGTGCGGCGAGCGCCTCCCCGACAGCGGCGTCGGAACGTGCGCCGCCTGCGGATCGTCGTACGAGCGCGCAGGCGAAGGCATCCGACGAGTGGAGGAGCGATGACGAGCAAGCCGATCACGGGACGCGACGTGCGCATCGCGCTCGTCGGCTGCGGGCGAATCTCCGGCAACCACTTCGACGCCTTCCGCAAGATCGACGGTCTGCAGCTCGTCGCCGTGTGCGACAGCGTCCCCGAACGCGCTCGCGCCGCCGCCGAAGCGAACGGAGTCCCCTCGTTCACGAGCTTCGAGGAGATGCTGCACGGCGTCGCCTGCGACGCGGTCGCGATCTGCACGCCATCGGGGCTCCACCCGCAGCTCGGAATCATCGCGGCGAAGCTCGGCAAGCACGTCATCACCGAGAAGCCGATGGCGATCTCCCTCGCCGCGGCCGACGAGCTGGTCGCCGCCTGCGACGCGGCGGGCGTCAATCTGTTCGTCGTGAAGCAGAACCGGCTCAATGCGCCGATCCAGCTGCTGAAGCGCGCGCTGGACAAGGGTCGCTTCGGGCGCCTCTACCTCGCCAACACGACGGTGCGATGGACGCGGCCGCAGGAGTACTACGATCAGGCCCCCTGGCGCGGGACGTGGGAGTTCGACGGCGGCGCCTTCATGAACCAGGCGTCGCACTACGTCGATCTGATCCAGTGGCTGGTCGGCCCCGTCGAGAGCGTGATGGCGAAGACCGCGACCCTCGCCCGCCGCATCGAGGCCGAGGACACCGGGATCGCGGTGCTGAAGTTCAGGAACGGCGCCCTCGGCACGATCGAGGTCACGATGCTCACCTACCCGAAGAACCTCGAGGGGTCGATCACGATCCTCGGCGAGAAGGGCTCGGTGAAGATCTCGGGGACCGCGGTCAACCGCGTCGAGACCTGGCAGTTCGCCGACTACGACGACGACGACAAGCTCGTGGAAGCGACTGCGACGAACCCGCCGAACGTGTACGGCTTCGGCCACGAGGCGTACTACCGGAACGTGCTCAAGGTGCTGCGCGGCGAGGCGACGCCCGACACCGATGGCCGCGCCGGACGGAAGTCGCTCGAGCTGATCCTCGGCATCTACGAGTCGGCGAAGACCGGGCGCGACGTGCCGCTGCCGCTGAGGGTGACGCTCTAGGCGCGCTACGAGTTCGGGCGCCCTCCCGCTAGATTGGTAGCCAGTAGCCAGTAGTCAGTTGCCAGCGGGCGTCACTGGCAACTGGCAGCTGGCCGCTGGCAACCCCAATCACCTGCGCATGCCCGTCCCCCTTCTCGATCTCAAGGCCCAGCACCAGACCATCCGCGACGAGATGGTCAAGGCCGTGATGGATGTCGTCGACAGCCAGCTGTTCATCCTCGGCGAGCCCGTGAAGCAGCTCGAGGCCGAGGTGGCGGCGCTGTCGCACGCGAAGTTCGCGATCGGCTGCGCCAACGGTACCGACGCGATCCTCCTCGCCATGCGCGCCCTCGACATCGGCCGCGGCGACGAGGTCGTCACCACGCCCTTCACCTTCTTCGCGACCGCGGGCACGATCCACAACGTCGGCGCGACGCCGGTATTCGTCGACATCGAGCCGAAGACCTTCAACATCGATCCGCAGGCGATCGCAGGTGGGATCACGAAGAAGACGAAGGCGGTCATTCCGGTGGACCTCTTCGGCGCGATGGCGCCGATCGAGGAGGTGAAGAAGGTCGCGGGCTCCCTCCCCGTCATCGAGGACGCCGCGCAGTCCATCGGCGCCCGGCGCAAGATCGACGGCAAGTGGGTGATGGCCGGCGAGGCCGCGACGATCGGCACGTTCAGCTTCTTCCCGAGCAAGAACCTCGGCGGCTACGGCGACGGGGGGATGATCGTCACGCAGGATCAGGCGATCGCCGAGCGATTGATGCGTCTCCGCGTGCACGGCGGCGCGAAGCAGTACTTCCACGACGAGGTCGGGTACAACAGCCGCCTCGACGCGCTGCAGGCCGCGGTGCTGCAGGCGAAGCTCCCGCACCTCGCGCAGTGGAGCGCGAAGCGCCGCGAGCACGCCCGCTTCTACGACGACGCGTTCCGCAATCTCGATGGCGTGGTGACGCCGTACGTCGACCCGAAGAACGAGTCGATCTACAACCAGTACACCATTCGCGCGAAGCGTCGCGACGAGCTGCAGGCGTTCCTGAAGGAGAAGGGAATCGGCTCGTCGATCTACTACCCGCTGCCGCTGCATCTCCAGCCCTGCTTCGCCTACCTCGGCTACAAGAAGGGGCAATGCCCCGTCGCGGAGCAGGCGGCGACGGAGGTACTGTCGTTGCCTGTGTTCCCCGAGCTCACCCAGTCGCAGCTCGACGAGGTCGTGGGCGCGGTCCGTGCCTTCTACGGGCGCTGACGAACTCTCTGTCCCATCCCTGAGGAATACGTGAAGGACCAGCTTCTGAAGCGGATCGCCGACCGTTCGGCGACGGTCGCCGTGGTCGGACTCGGCTACGTCGGACTGCCGCTCGCGGTCGAGTTCGCGAAGGCCGGCTTCCGCGTCATCGGCTACGACGTCAGCACGCGCGGGACCGAGCTGCTGATGCGCGGCGAGTCGCACATCCAGGACGTCCCGGCGAGCGACATCGCGGCGCTCGTGAAGAGCGGCAAGTTCGTCGCGACGACCGACGAGAGCCGGCTCAAGGAAGCCGACGCGATCTCGATCGCCGTGCCGACGCCGCTCGCCAAGACACGCGACCCGGACATGACCTACGTCATCGCCGCCGCGGAGGCGGTGAAGCGTCAGGCCCATCCCGGACTGCTCATCGTCCTCGAGAGCACGACCTACCCCGGCACGACGCGCGAGGTCATGCAGCCGCGCCTCGAGTCGTTAGGCCTCACCGTCGGCAAGGACGTGTTCCTCGCCTTCAGCCCCGAGCGGGTCGATCCGGGGAACGAGAAGTGGAACACGAAGAACACGCCGAAGGTCGTCGGCGGGATCACCCCCGCCTGCACCGAGGTCGCCACGGCGCTCTACGAGACCTGCATCGACACGACGGTTCGCGTGAGCACCCCGGAGGCGGCCGAGCTCGTGAAGCTGCTCGAGAACACCTTCCGATCGGTGAACATCGGGCTGGTGAACGAGATGGCGATCATGTGCGACAAACTCGGCGTCGACGTCTGGGAAGTCATCGACGCCGCGGCGACGAAGCCCTTCGGCTTCATGAAGTTCACCCCGGGGCCCGGCATCGGCGGGCATTGCATCCCGCTCGACCCGCACTACCTCGCGTGGAAGATGCGGACGCTGAACTATCGCACGCGCTTCATCGAGCTCGCGAGCGAGATCAACAGCGCGATGCCCGAATACGTCGTCGAGAAGACCGTCATCGCGCTCAACGACGACAGCAAGGCGGTCCGCGGGAGCCGGATCCTCGTGCTGGGGGTCGCCTACAAGCGTGACATCGACGACATGCGCGAGAGCCCTGCGCTCGACGTGATCCGGCTCCTCGAGGAGCGCGGAGCGAAGGTGGACTATCACGACCCTCACGTTCCGAGCTTCCGCGAGGATGGCCACGAGCGGAAGGGAGTCGCGCTTACCGACGCCACGATCGCCGGCGCGGACGCGGTCGTCATCGTGACCGATCACCACGCGATCGACTACCGGAATCTCGTCGACAAGGCAAAGGTGGTCGTCGACACCCGTAACGCCCTCGCGAAGGTCCCGGCCGGCAAGGCGCGCGTCGTGACCCTCGCCGCGCGCTAGCGCGCGGCGAGGGTCGGGGATCGGGGGTAAGGGATACGCAACGGCGACGCGGCAGGAGCCCTCCTCCCCCCGCGTCCCACATCCTGCCGACCCCCGACCCCTGACTCCTGACTCCTGCGCGCGGCGCAAAGCGCCGCGCGCAGGGGCCCGAACATTGCGTTGACAGCGGCCGCGAGCGGCAGGTGAGCTCGCCTGAGCCCCGCATTTCCGGCTCGAATCCGCGACGCTCGATCACGGTCACGGCCAGTCGTGACCGTGCGTCGCCAGTCATTCCCAAAATCGTGTACCGCGAGACACCTGCCCCCCCCAATGTCGCGGCGCGCCCGTCACGGTGCGCCGAGCGGCGGTCGTCAGCGCGACGCGTCCTCGCGTCGTGCCTCTTCGGCGTCGCCCTGATCGCGCCGTTCGCGCCGATCGCGGCGCAGCACCCGCTCGTCTCGCTGCCGTTCGACGATCCCGCCTATCAGATCTTCGAGGGACTCCTTCGCGGCGGCTGCCAGCCGGCGCGAGTCTCGGCGTACCGTCCCTATCTGCTGCGCGACATCCGGGTCGCCGTGCGCCGCGCCGAGTCCGACTCGTCGTGCGCGCCCGTGCTCGTCGCCGCGCTGCACGACCGCTTCACGCGCGACACCTTCGACATCTTCAGCGATAACGAAGGCTTGCTCACCGCCGGCGGTGCGCTCACCGTGCGCGCGACGCAGCTGTCGAACGGGGAGTTCCGCCCGCTCTGGCGTGGCATCCGGCCGAAGGAGCTGGGTGATCCGCCTGTCGCCGGCGTCGCGCAGGGACGCGTGACCTGGGGCTCGAAGAACGTGGTCGCGGTGGCCGAGGGCGTCGGGTACACGCATCGCCGCAACGAACCCGCCCTCCACCAGCGCGCGGTCCGAAGCACTTCGGGCGCCGTCGATTTCGGCGAGAGCTACCTCAACGCGCAGCTCGGGCGTTGGCTGACCTTCTCCTTCGGGCGCGCGAACGAGGCATGGCTGGGAGAGGGCAGGGAGTCGCTCGTGCTCTCGGCCTGGGGGCCTTCCCTCGACCGTATCGAGCTCACCGGGCGGTGGCGCCGCGTCGAGGCTCGCGCACTTCTCGCGACCATCTCCTCCGTCGAGCTCAATCCGGCGGTCGATAGCCTTCCGGTCGGCGCGGTCGCGCGGCGTTTCTACCGCCAGCTGATCGGGCACGCCCTGACCGTTCGCCCGACGAGTGCCGTCGAAGTCTCGCTCGGCGAGACGATTCTCCTGTCGCGCGGTACGCAGACGCTCGAGCTGGCGTACATGAATCCGTTCATGGCGTATGTCGTCACCCAGAACGACACGTCGCGCTACAACGCGACGCAGGACGACAATCTGCAGGTCTTCGGGGGCGTGCGTCTTCACAGTGGAGGCTCGGCGCTGCAGGCGGACCTCCTGATCGACGACGTTCAGATCGACCCCAAGGACCGGAAGACGGTGCAGGACCAGCTCGCGTGGTCGCTTCGCGGCACGCAGTCGATCCCGTTGATCATTCCCGCGAGCGCGGTCGCCGAGTACCGCCACGTGAACAGCTACACGTACCTGCGCAACTTCTACGCGACCGCGTATCAGAATTACGACGCGCCCCTGGGGAGCGAGCTGGGACCCGACGCCGATCTCTGGCGGCTCGGCGGGGAGCTCTGGCCGAGCGGGACGATGCAGCTGACCGGGGGCGTCTCCGGCTGGCGTCAGGGGGCGCAGCGGATCGACCAGCGCTTCGGTCGTAACTCGAACGGCCATGCCGGCCAGCCGTACCCGAGCGTCACGCCCGATCGGCCGTTCGCGCAGCGCGCGATCCTCGCCGACGCGGCCGCATCGTACCTGAAGTATCCCGTGACGCTCACGGCGCGACTCGAGGCTGCACGTGTCAAGAACCCGAACAACCAGCTGAGCGCCACGGCATCCTATGTGCGTTTGCAGCTGACAGGACGATATGCATATCGCCTTCCCTGAGTTCGCGCGCCGGGCCGCCCTGGTCTTCGCGCTCGCTTGCGTTTCCGTCGCGGCCGGTGCGCAGGACACGTCGACCGCGATGCGCGACAGCGGGATCCGCGACAGCGTGCGGAACGTCGGCGTCCTGCGGTCGGGGGACGTCGTGCGCATCGTCGTGTTCCGCGAGAAAGACCTGACGGGCGAGTTCCTGATCGACAGCCGCGGCGACCTGCAGATCCCGGGACTCGGCGTCATCCGCGCCGCGGGGCTCGGTCCGCAGCAGCTGCGCGAGAGCCTGCGCGCCTCGCTGCAGGCGCACGGGTTCACCGACCCCGAGATCTCGGTGCAGCCGCTGGTGCGAGTGTCCGTGCTGGGAGAGGTGAGGGCGCCGGCGCTCTATCCGGTTGATCCCGGCATCAGTCTGATCCAGCTGCTCACCATCGCTGGCGGACCGACGCCGAACGCGAACCTCAGCAAGACCCGCGTCGTGCGCGAGGGTCGCGTGTTCGAGGTGGACCTTCAGAGCGCCCTCGCGGGTAGCGCTTCGGGACGTGTCGTGCTGTATTCGAACGACGTGGTCGTGGTGCCGCGGAAGACCGGCTTCACTCGAGAAAATCTTTCCTTCGTGCTTGGTCTCACGACGACCGCGATCGCTCTCGCGACCTTCGTCGTGACCGTGCAACGGAATCGCAACCCCTAGACGCTTGAAGCCGAAGCCGTGTTCATGACACCAGATCCGACGAACGCACCGCTCGACGAGTCGGTCGATCTCGCGTCCGTCGCTCCGAGCCAGGAGTCGGGCGCGGCGGGGCTCACACCACGCGAAGTGCTCGGCGTCATCCGCCGGCGGTGGATCCTCATCGCGACGGCGTTCGCGGTGGTCACCGCGATCGGCGCCTGGCGCACCGTGCGTCAGCCGCGCATCTACGAGGCGACCGCCACCGTCCGCTTCCAGCAGCCGACGCCGGCCGTCCAGGGAATGAGCCAGCCTCAGGTTCGCTCGTTCACGATCGATCCGCTCCAGTCCGAGCAGCTCCTCATCCGCAGCGAGAGTGTGGCCGAACGCGCCGCGACGCTGTCCGGCCTTCGCGTGCAGATCGTGCGGCCGTCGCAGTCCCGTCGCGTCGTGTTCGGCGACAGCGTTCCCCTCGTCGAGGACTCGGCGAAGGCGGGCGAGTACACGCTGCAGTTCCGTCCGGACTCCTACGCGCTCACCAGCGGCGCCACGCAGTTGGGCACCGCCCCCTATGGAACGCGCCTGACGGCGGCGGGACTGTCGCTGTTCGTACCGGAACGGCCCGCGCTCAAGGAGAGCTCCGTCGTTCTCGCGGTCAGCTCGCTCGTTGCGGCGGCGGGAGAGGTGCGCGGCGGCACCACGACCCGCGTGATCCCGCAGACGGACGTCATCGAGATCACCTTCCGCGGCACCGATCCCGGTGCCGTGCGCGACGTCGCCAACTCGCTCGCGTCCGCCTACGCGCAGTTCTCGAGCGAGCTGCAGACGACCAGCGCGCGCAACAAGACCGACTTCATCGCGAAGGCGCTCGGAAGCCAGAAGGAAGGGCTCGACGCCGCGCAGGCACGACTCCAGGCGTTCAAGGAAGCGCATCAGACCTCCGACGTTTCCTCGGAGATCACCGCGCTGTACACCAACGTCCACGAGCTCGAGGGCCAGCAGCAGGCGGCGATGCTCGAGCGCTCGGTCTACGAGCAGCTGCTCGGCAAGCTCACGCAGGCCGACACGGTCGACGACGATCTGCGGCGACTCGCCGGCACCGAGGCGATCACGAAGAACACCTACGTCGCAAACCTCTACAACCGCTGGTTCGATCTCCTCAAGACGCGCGAGGAGATCATGGCGACGGGGAAGAACTCGAACGATCGCGACGTCCAGGCGACCGAGAAGCTGATCCAGCGGACGAAGCGCGATCTGCAGGAAGCGAGTCGGGTCTATCTCGAGGGCATCCAGTCGCGGCTCGCGTCCTATGACAAGTCGATCGCCGACCTTCGCCGCCAGGCGGAGCGCTACCCGCCGCTGGAGTCCGAGCAGGCGCGCCTGATGGCCGACGTGCGGACCACGCAGACCGCCTACGACAACCTTCTCGCACAGCTCCAGCTCGCACGCATCGCCGAGTCGGGCGACGGTGCGACGGTGCGCGTGGTCGATGCCGCGTCGCTTCCCTCGTACGCGGTCGCGCCGAATCGCAAGCGCGCGCTTCTCGTCTCGATGATGCTCGGGCTGGTGCTCGGGATCGGTCTCGCGCTCGGTCTCGAGAAGATCGACGACTCCGTGAAGTCGCCGGACGAGCTCCCGCAGCGCTTCCAGCTCCCGGTGCTCGGCCAGATCCCGTCGATTCGCGCGCTCGAGAAGCAGGTCAATCCGAACGTTCCGCTCAGTCGGCTCGTCAGTCACGTCGATCCGCGCTCGGTGGTGGCGGAGGCCTATCGCTCGCTGCGCACGAACATCGCGTTCGCGCGCGCGCAGTCGCGGGCGCGGACCCTCGTGCTCACGAGCCCCGGTCCCGCCGACGGGAAGTCGACCACCGTGGCGAACCTCGCGATCACCTTCGCCCAGCAGGGGCAGCGCACGCTGCTCGTCGACGGCGACTTGCGCCGCGCGGTGCTCGACAAGACCTTCGGCGTTCCCCGGACGCCAGGGCTCACCGAGGTGATCGTCGGCGTCTCCCCGCTGAACGAGGCCGTTCACCAGACGACCGTCGAGAACCTGTTCGTGATGGGAAGCGGCCAGCTGCCGCCCAACCCCTCCGAACTCCTCGGCTCCGACCGCATGCGTGAAGTGGTGGCCGAGGCGCGCGAGAGCTTCGACGTGGTGCTGTTCGACTCGCCGCCGCTCCTCGCGGTGACCGACGCCGCGGTGCTCTCGACGATGGTCGACGGGGCAATTCTGGTGGTCCGCATGGGCACGACCAGTCGCGAGGCGGTGCGCCGCGCCGCGGCGCACCTGCGCGCGGTGCATTCGCGCGTGCTCGGCGCCGTGCTCAACGACATCGACGTCACCTCCGGCGGCTATTACGGCGGGTACGGGTACTACTACTACGCGTACCAGTCGAACGATGGAGACCGCAACGGTCGTGCGGCACTGACGGCCGGCGAGCGAGTCCGAAAGCTGATCGGGCTCGGGCACGACGATCGTGTCTGATTCGGAGTCCGCGGAAGCCGTCGTCGTCGCTCGACTTGCCTGGCGGACGATCCAGCCGTCGGAGCTCGGCGTCGACGCGGTCGACTGGTCGCGCGTCTTCGAGCTCGCGGCGCGCGAGCGCTGCGCCTCGCTCGTCTGGATCCGCAACGCGTCGCTGATCCGCGCGCTGGCGCCCGCCGACCTCGCGGCCCGGTGGCGGGGCCGCACCCTGTCCGCGGGCGCCGCCGCGCGCGAACAGGTCGTCGAGCTGAGTGACGTCGTCACGGCGCTCGAGGCCGCGGGCGTCGCCCCGATCGTGCTCAAGGGGCTCCCGCTGTCGCAGTTGCTCTATGAGGACGTGTCGGCGCGCCCGGTCACGGACATCGACCTCTTTGTCCCGGTCACGCAGCGCGAAGCGGCGCACGAGGAGCTGTGCCGGATCG
>JABFXM010000511.1 GCA_013361745.1 Gemmatimonadaceae bacterium
CGAGGAAGGCGTCGTCGTCCGCCGACGCGCGGCAGGTCAGGGACACCCTGCAGCGCCTCGTGCCGGCGCTGAGCGTGGCGATCGTGGCGCTGCGACCGGGCGCCCTGCACGACGCGCAGGGGCCGTCGACCGCGCCGCTGGCGGAGCTCGTCGGGCGCTCGGTCCATGCGATCGCGGCGATCGGCGATCCCGACTCCTTTCTCCTGCAGCTCGAGACCTCGGGTGCGGCGCGTGTCACATCGAGCATCTTCCCTGACCACCATGACTTCTCCGACGGTGACGCGCAGCGGCTCGCGCTGGAGGCGGCGACCGCGGACATCGTGGTCTGTACGCTGAAGGATGCGGTCAAGCTCGCCCCCCACTGGCCTGCCGGAGCGCCGCGGTTATGGTATGTTTCCCAGCACGCCAGCGTCGAGGAGGGGAACGATCTGCTGGAAGACGTCCTCGACGCGTTGCTTGCAGCACGATCGACTTACTGACTCCACGCCGGCCGCGCCGGCCTTCCGAACCACCCATGGCCTCTGACCTCCGTCTCCCGACCGACAAGATCGTCCGCCCGGACAAGGACCGCTTCCTCAACGAGGAGAATCCGTTCGAGGCGATGATGTCGCGGTTCGACCGAGCCGCCGAGCTGCTCGACCTCGAACCGGGGCTGTACAAAGTCCTCCGGCATTCCGAGAAGGAGATCACCATCTCCGTACCCGTCCTCATGGACAACGGCGAGGTCGAGGTCTTCACCGGATATCGCGTCCTCTACAACACCTCGCGCGGACCGGCGAAGGGTGGCATCCGCTTCGACCTGAACGTCACGCTCGACGAGGTGAAGGCGCTGGCGGCGTGGATGACCTGGAAGTGCGCGGTGGTGAATCTTCCGTTCGGCGGGTCGAAGGGCGGCGTGATCTGCGATCCGCTCAAGATGAGCGTGTCCGAGCTCGAGCGACTGACGCGCCGGTACACCGCGGGGATCATCAACACCCTCGGCCCCGACTCGGACGTCCCGGCGCCCGACGTCAACACGAACGAGCGCGTGATGGCGTGGGTGATGGACACCTACTCGATGCACATGCGCCACACGGTCACCGCGGTCGTCACCGGCAAGCCGGTGGAGATGGGCGGCTCGCTCGGCAGGCGGGAAGCGACCGGCCGCGGCGTGATGTTCGTGACGCGCGAAGCGCTGCGCCACCTCGGCATCGCGATGAACGGCGCGACCGTCGCGGTGCAGGGCTTCGGCAACGTCGGCTCGATCGCCGCCGATCTGCTGAGCAAGCAGGGATGCAAGATCGTCGCGATCAGCGATCGAACGGGCGGCTACTACAACAAGGGCGGCATCGACATCCCGAAGGCGATCGAGTACGTGCGGCAGCACCGGTCGCTCGAGGGCTTCAAGGGCGGCGACAACATCACCAACGACGACCTCCTCGTCCTCCCAGTGGACGTGCTCGTCCCCGCGGCGCTCGAGAACGTCATCACCTCGAAGAACGCGGGAAAGGTCCAGGCGAAGATCATCGCCGAAGGCGCGAACGGCCCGACGACCGCGGGCGCGGACAACATCCTCGACGAGAAGGGGATCTTCGTCATCCCGGACATCCTCGCGAACGCGGGTGGCGTGACGGTCTCCTACTTCGAGTGGGTGCAGGACCGCGGTGGCTACTTCTGGAGCGAGGAGACGGTGAACAACCGCCTCGAGGAGATCATGACGCGCAGCTTCACCGACGTGCTCGGGCTGTCGAAGCAGCACAAGGTGAACATGCGGACCGCGGCGTACATGCTCTCGATCAGCCGCGTCGCGACGGTGCATCGGCTCCGCGGCATCTACGCCTGACGCGCGCCTTGCGTGCGTGTCCTGGTCGTCGTGGTGGGGAAGCCGCGTGAGCCAGGCCTCGCCGCGGCGATCGAGGAGTTCGAGAAGCGCGCGGCGCGCTACTGGCCGCTCGAGGTTCACGAGGTCCGTGAGGAGTCGGCGCGCGCCGCTTCCACGGACCTTGTCCGCGAGCGGGAAGGGGAGCGCCTGCTCGGCAAGGTCCCCGTCGGCGCCGATCTCGTCGCCTGCGACGTCGACGGCGCCGTCATGCGCTCCGACGCGTTCGCGCAGTGGCTGCAGAAGACGCGCGAGTCGGCGCGCAGCATCGCCTTCGCGATCGGCGGCGCATTCGGGCTCGGCGACGCGGTGCGCGCCCGCGCGCGCTCGCAGCTCTCGCTCGCGCACTGGACGATGCCGCACGAGCTGGCGAGGCTCGTCCTCGCCGAGCAGCTCTATCGCGTCGGCACCATCGTGCGCGGCGAGCCCTATCACAAGTGACCGCGCGCGGCTCGTGAAGGACTGGTTCGAGGAGTGGTTCGACGCCGACTACCTCGCCGTCTCCCCGCATCGGGCTGACGATGAGGCGCACGACGTCGCGGCGCTCATCCAGTCGCGGGTGAATCTCCCGCCAGGCGCCCGCGCGCTCGACCTCGCGTGCGGGGCGGGCCGCCACCAGCGCGCGCTCGCGGCGCGCTGGTGGACCGTCGGCCTCGATCTCTCGCGGATCCTCCTGCGCGTTGCGCGCGGAGAAGAACCGGCCGCCCCTCTCGTTCGAGC
>JABFXM010000027.1 GCA_013361745.1 Gemmatimonadaceae bacterium
GGAGGCGACCCTGCGGACGCGTCAGCATCGCAGTGCCACGTTCGTCCGATCCGTGGCGCTCTCGCCGCCACTCGTCGCGCGGGCAGTCAGCTCCACCTGCTGCCCCCCACCGGGTCCGGCGAACCTCCCGTTGAACGTGAAGGCGAGCGGGGAGGTCCCGAGCTTCGTCTCGCTCGGCGGCGGCGCGAAGGTGAATGGCCCGGGGATGCCCACGGTCACGGTGACGGCACGGCGCGGTCCGCTGAAGAGCACGACCACCCGGATCACCGCGTCGACACCGCAGGCCGCGGGACTGGGACTGACGTCGAACTGCGTAATGTCGATCATGATCCCTTGTTCCCCCCCAGCATGGTCACCAGCTCGTTGAGCGCATCGAAGTCGAAGCCGAGCCCGAGGAACGGCGCCGCGCGCAGCCGCTTGCGGTCCGACGCCGCCAGCGGATTGACGCTCGGCTGGCGGAAGAAGATCAAGCCACCGTGGGCGGCGATCCGCCGCTGCACGTCGTAGCTGAGCCCGACGAGCGGCTTCAGCCCGGCGATCGCGTCGTCCTGCGTCTGCCCCCGGTAGCGCACGACGCTCTTGCTCACTGCACCGAGATCGAATGCCCAGTGCGCGCGTTCCGACGACCAGGGGTTGGGCAGGGACTTGTCCACCGCGGCCGCGTAGAACTTCAGCATCAGGAACGCGAACCCGTCATCCGACGCGTCGTGCCCGATGTCGAGCTTCGCGAACCCGCCCCCATACGCGGTGCCGATCTGCACCTTTCGCAGCTCGGTCTCGACGTCCCACGGCACCACGTCGAGCGTCGCGGTCGCCAGCGAGAAATACGCGTTGCGAAGCACCGCGGTCGGCGCCTCCCCCGCCTTGACCTGTGCTGCATACGCGGCATAGCGCTTCCGCCGCGCCTCCATCGCCTGCAGCGCGACGACGAGCGTGTTAAGTTGCGCGCCGTCCGCCGTCGCCTGTCCCGAGGTGTGCATCAGGGATGGCGATGCGAGCGCGATGGTGAACGTGTCGATCGCACCTGGTGAGAGGGGTGGCGGCTCGTCGACGCCCGGCGGATGGATGACGGCGGCGCGAAGCGCCTCGAGCTGTGCGTCCGTATATCGCAGCGTCGGGACCGCGCCCGCTCTCAGCGTGCCGCGCTCCTTCGCGCGCAATGTCCGCAGCCGGGCGACCAGATTGTCGATCGAGAACGCGGAGGCGTGGAGTGTATCGGCATCCCGCGCGTACGCCGCGGCCTGGCTCGGTGCGAGCGCGCCGGCGATCGCGGCATCGAGCAGCGCGCGCTTCTGGGTCGGTGAGAGCGGGTTCTTCGGCGGCGGCGCGGGTCCGCAGTTCCCGGCATCGCCGATGTTGATGAACTCCACGCGTCCGATGCTCGCCAGCCCCGCCGTGAGCGAATCCATGTAGGCGCCGACGACACGGTCGACGATGCTGTCCGCGCGCGCATCACTGATCGCCGCATCGGTCGAGTACCGCCGACCGATCTCGTCGCGTGCCGCACGCGCCGGATCCGCGAGATCGAGACTTCCCGCCGAGCCGTAGAACTCGAGCGTCGCATGATACTGCTGCCCCAGCTCGAGCGGGTGGACGATCAGCGAGAAGTCGGCTGGCGGCGCGGAGTCGGGGGCGACCCAGCAATGCTGGTCGACGGCCGTCGGCCGCCCGGAGCCGAAGGCGCGCGGCCACGTCCAGGGCCGCATCAGGGATGCACGGCCTGTATCCTCCGCAGTCGAGACGCGGAGACGCACGAGACTCGCCTTGCCCCGCGGCGTCGATCGCGATCCCTCGATCCGGAACAGTCGATGGTAGGGCACGCGCGTCGCCAGCACGCGACCGTTTTCGTAGCGAACGACCTCGGTCGAGTCGCTTCCGCGCGGACTGCTCGACGCGGCCTGAGCGCGACCAGCGCAGGGGACTGCGCAGAGGAATCCGAGCAGCGCGCCGGGTGCGCAGCCTCGATGCACCTGCACCTCCGTTCATGGCGGGTCACGTCCCCGTCCGGCGGTCGGGAGTCCCGCGCGCCGTTGGCGACACCGTGACGCCACACAGTACGACCCCGGCTAATTCTGTGCAAATTCTAATCACCGTTGGGCCTAACGGCGCCCGTGAGGCCGCCGCCTTCCCTGCCCGCGAGGGATCGCCCATGCCTGCGAAAGAATGTGGTTGGCACGCGCGCTCGCGGGCGGTATCCTCGACGCGTCGCCTGCACCGGAGCGCGAGGTGTCTGGATCAGTCATCGCCACGATCGGCGGACGGGAGGCGCTGCCTCACGGCGGCGCACCGCGGCCCGCATCCCTCCCGCCGCTGCGGGAATCACCTGACGCCATCGCCGAGGGCGTGGAGCTCGCCGGCATCGCCAGCGAGGAGATCCCGCTCGCCGCGCGTCTGCTCGCGGCCGTCGGCTACACGCTCGTCGTCGAACACGATCCGCGCCATGGGCGCATCGTGTACCGCGCCTTTCCGGGCCATGGGGCGCCCGCGAGCGATCGCGCGAGCGCGCGCCGCCCCCCGGCAGCCCGCGCGAGCGACCCGCCACCGTTGGCGTACGAGCCCGAGGGCGCCGAAC
>JABFXM010000037.1 GCA_013361745.1 Gemmatimonadaceae bacterium
GATCTCCTCCTCAACCAAAGCCTCAAGCTGCTACCAGATCTTTGACAATCGCCTTGCACGGATAAGCCTTCGCGGGATGCACGCCGGGCAGATCTCACCCGGCGCGCCCCGAGAACAATTGCCGTATCCGTGACGATCCGTGTAATCCGTGAAGATTGTCGTCCCCCTGTTGGCCCCATTCCTCCGCGTGAGTCGCGACGCGCGCGGTCCGGCTCACCGAGCGATCGGCTCGATCCGCTCCGCGAGCTTGTCCGTCGCGATGAGCTCGCGCAACTCGTCCGCGACCTGTTCGCTCATCGCCACGACTTTCCTCCACGCGCGGATGCGCGTCGCGTCGTCGTAGGCGTAGAAGTCGCCGCGCTCGGGGATGTGCGCGTGGGGCAGCGTCGCGACGAACTCCGGCGATGGCGCGACGATGAGGGCGCGGCGGAAGTTCTTTCCCGTCGCGCGACGCCAGCGGAGAGATTTGTCGAACCAGCCGGGGACGACGTGCGGATAGAAGTGCGGATAGAGCACGATCCCGTCGCCGGCGCCGAAGTCGAGGTCGAGGTGGTAGTCGACGATCCCGCCGTCGCGGTAGACTCCCGTGGCTCTGGGCACCTCCACGCCCTGGAGGAGCAGCGGGATCGACGCCGAGGCGAGCAGCGCGGCGCGCGTGTTGTCGCGCGTCAGCGGGAGGTGCAGCGTCGGGAAGTCCGAGAGGCCGCGGAAAGGGGAATCGTCCCGCGCCGTGTGGAAGATGACGCGCCAGACTCGGCGCGCGAGCAGTCGTCTGCTGACGAGATTCCCCGCCGCGGCGATCGCCAATGATGCGAGCAGCGGCCATCGTCTGTCGGTCGCGCCGAGGCCGCGCAGCTCGGTGGTGATCACGTGGAGCCGCGCCCACGGGTGCGCGAGGATCTCGTCGATGCCGCTGGAACCGAGCAGGACGTCCAGGATCTCCGCGCCGACGCGCGTGACCTCGTCGAGGGGCGGCTTCCTCGTGTAGCGCTGCTCGATGTACGCTTCGTGGGCACGGGTCAACGCCGCCAGCGGATCGCGCTGCGCGAGACAGGCGAGCCGCCAGCTCCCGATCGAGGAGCCGATGAGGTGCAGCGGTCGCGAACGCGCCGCCGCGAAGAACTCGCCGAGGAAGAATCGATCGAGCCCGGCGAGCACGAGCCACTTCGGTCCGCCGCTCGCACCGGGGACGACGTCCACGTCCTCGGCGCGGAGGCCGCGGTCGCGGATGATCGCGAGCGCGTCGGGGCCGGCTCTCAGCGTCAGAGCTTTCATCGCGACCGATCTCGGCGCAGTGGCTGGAGGCAGGAGGCTGGAGGCTGGAGGCAATAGGCTTGGAGCCTCCTGCTTCCAGCCTTCAGCCCCTACGCGAACACCTCGAAGATCCCCGCCGCGCCCATCCCGCCGCCGACGCACATCGTGACCATGCCGAGTCCGCCGCCGCGCTTGCGGAGCTCGTGGATGAGCTGCGCGGTGAGCTTCGCGCCGGTCGCGCCCAAGGGGTGGCCCAACGCGATGGCGCCGCCGTTCACGTTGACCTTCGACATGTCCATCTTCAGCTCGCGGGCGACGGCGAGGGCCTGGGCAGCGAAGGCTTCGTTGAACTCGAAGAGGTCGATCTGGTCGAGCGTCATCCCCGCCTTCTTCAGCGCCTTCGGGATCGCGACGATCGGGCCGACCCCCATGACGTCGGGGTCGATCCCGGCGACGGCGTAGGTGACGAGGCGCGCCAGCGGCTTCGCGCCGGCGGCCTTCGCCTTCTCGGCGTTCATCACGACGACCGCGGCGGCGCCGTCGGAGTAGGGGCTCGCGTTCCCCGCGGTGACGGTGCCGTCGGGCCGGAAGGCGGGACGTAGCTTCGCCAGCCCCTCGAGGGTGCTCTCCGGACGCGGGAGCTCGTCGCGGTCGAAGACGCCCTGCTCGACGATCTTCCGCGTCCCCTCCCAGCGCACCTTCTCGATCGGGATCGGCACGATCTGGTCGCCGAAGGCGCCGCTGCCTAACGCGCGGGCCGCTTTCTGCTGGCTCTCGAGCGCGAACTGGTCCTGATCGGCGCGGCTCACCTTGTAGCGCTCGGCCACGCGCTCGGCGGTGAAGCCCATCCCGATGTAGCTCTCGGTAAGCTCGGGATGGAGGCGCGTGTGGTAGCCCGACATCGGCACCTGGCTCATCATCTCGACGCCGCCGGCGACGATGACATCCTGCATCCCGCTCATCACCGCCTGCGTCGCCTGCGCGACGGTCTGCAGCCCCGAGGAGCAGAAGCGGTTCACCGTCACCGCGCTCGCATCGACCGGGAACGCCGCGCGGAGCGCCGCATTGCGGGCGACGTTGAGTCCCTGACTCGCCTCGGGCATCGCGCAGCCGAGGATGACGTCGTCGATCTCGCGCGGATCGACGCCCGCGCGGGTCACCGCCTCCTTCATCACGATGGCCGCGACATCCACCGGCGTGATTCCGCCGGCGGCGAGCGCGCCATCGGGCTTTCCCTTCGCGACCGCGCTGCGGAGCGCGGAGACGATCACTGCGTCTGGCATTCTCATTCTCCTCCATCGTCTGGCTGCGGGCAGG
>JABFXM010000390.1 GCA_013361745.1 Gemmatimonadaceae bacterium
AGCCCGCGGTCGAGCGAGGAGACCTCGACGATCTGCTCGCTCTCGAGGAGCACGTCGTAGCTCATCGAGGTGCCGGTGAAGCGCCGACCAACGATCGTCCCCGGAAAGGCGCCCTCGGCGCCGACCGAGGTGAAGGCGAGCGCCTCCGGTCGCAGCACCGCCAGCGCGTCGGTGAACGGCTTGCCCCCGGGCCCGCGGTCGGCGACGATCCCGAGCCGGCGCTCGACGCTGCCGACCTTGAGGATCGCGTGCGTCCCGCAATCCACCGCGGGAAAGAGCGTCGCACGGCCGATGAACTCCGCGACCTCGCGCGACACCGGCCGGTCGTAGAGCTCCTCGGGCGTTCCGACCTGGAGGATCCTGCCGCGCCGCATGATCGCGACGCGGTCGGCGATGGCGAAGGCGTCCTCCTGATCGTGCGTCACGAAGAGCGCGGTCATTCGCAGCCGGCGCAGTGTGTCGCGAAGCTCGGTGCGCGTCGAGCGACGCAGCGTCGGGTCGAGATTCGAGAGCGGCTCGTCGAGGAGGAGCGCGCGCGGCTCGATGACGAGCGCGCGGGCGAGAGCGACGCGCTGCTGTTCCCCGCCGGAGAGACTCTGCACGGCGCGCTTCCCCGCGCCCTCGAGCCCGACGCTCGTGAGGAGATTCCGCGCCTTCTCGAGGCGCGCGTTGCGCTCGATGCGCCGCGCCTCCAGCCCGAAGGCGACGTTCTCCTCGACGCTCATGTGCGGGAAGAGCGCGTAGTGCTGGAACACCATCCCGAAGTTCCGCTTCTGCGGCGACAGCCGGGTGATGTCCTTCCCGTCGAGGGTGATCGTCCCCGCGTCGGGCGTGTCGTAGCCGGCGACCATGCGCAGCGTCGTCGTCTTCCCCGAGCCCGACGCGCCGATGAGCGCGAGCAGCTCCCCCGCCGGCACCTCGAGGTCGATCCCGTCCACCGCGCGCGTCGCGCCGAAGACTCGCGTCACGCCGGAGAGGACGAGCGTGCCCGCGCTCACTTCGTCTTCCCCCGGTTGCGGATGTTCGAGTCCCAGTAGGTCATCCACTCGTCGAGGTGCGCGGCGAGCATCGCGCGATCCATCGGCATCGGCTTGATCTGCTCGAGCGCGCGCGCCACCTCGGGAGGAAGCGAGTCGTGCGGGATGTCGGTGCGCGCGGGGATGCGGATGAACTTCCGCGCCGCGTCGATCATCGCCTGCTTCGTCGTCACGAACTCGTAGTACTTCTTCGCCTCCGCCTCGTGCTTCGTCCCGCGCACGATCGCGATCCCATCCACCAGCAGCGGCGTCCCGCTCCTCGGGAACGCGTACGCGACGGGGATCCCGACGCGCTGCTTGAGCGTGGCGATGTCGGGCATGTTGTGGAGGGTGATCGCGCCCTCCTGCCTCCCGAGCTTCTGGTAGAGGATCGTAGGGTTGAGGACGTACTCCTTCGTGTTCGCGTCGAGACGACGCAGCCAGTCGTAGCCGGCGTCAGGCTTTCCCGTCTCGCGGATCGAGCGCAGGATCTGCGCGCCGAAGATCGCGCGCATCGAGCCCGACGCGACGGGGTCGCGGATGACGACCCGTCCCTTCCACTTCGGGTCGAGCACGTCGTCCCAGTCCCTCGGCGCACTCGCCGAGTCGATCGCCTCGGTGTTCCAGGCGATGACCTCGGGGGTGAGGTACGTCCCGTACCAGAGGTCTCGCGGATCGCGCGCGGCGGTGTCGACCGCCGTCTTCCAGGTCGGCGCGTAGGCGACGAGGAGGCTCTCCTTCGCCGCGCGATCGAAGATCTCCGCCGTCGCGCCGAACCAGACGTCCGCCTGCGGGTTCGCCTTCTCGGCGCGCAGCCGGTCGAGGACTTCCTGCGCGCCCATGTCCACCCACTGCACGTCGATCGCCGGGTTGGCCTTCTCGAACTCCGTCTCGAGGTACGAGAGGAGCTCCTTCCCGTGCGGGGAGTAGACCGTCAGCACCGTGCGGCCGTCGCTCTTCGCACAGGCGGCGAGAGCGGCGGCAGAGAGAGCGAGGAGCGTCGTGCGGAGCCGTGCGGTCATGAACGAAGGTGCGTCAGGGAACCGGCGTCGTGCGCGGAGCGTCGGCGGCGAGGATGTTCAGCATGAGCCGCGCGGCGCCGGGGACACCGGCCGGAAGCTGGCGGAAAAGCGAGAGCGTGGTGTAGACGTAGGTGCCGCGCCCGTACGGCGCGACGAGGATCGCGCCGCGGTTGGGCGTCTCGCCCGGATCGTTCATCTCGAGCGCGGCGCCGTAATGTGGGTCGAAGGTACGGGGCATGTACAGCGCCCGCTCCTGCACCCACCCCGCGAAGTCCCGCTCCGAGATGCGATTCGGGGTGGTGAGGACGCTGCCGCCGATCATCCGCACGGGCGCGTTCTCGTCGGTGACGCGGTCGGCGGGGCGCGCGAGGGTGATCGGATATGGCATCATCCCCGGCTGCGTCATGATGTTCTGCTCGTACTGCACGACGAGCCGTCCACCGTTCTTCACGTAGTCGAGCAGCTTCCCGTTCGCCGCGACGAGCGCCGCGCTCGATTCATACGCGCGCGGGCCGATGACGATCGTATTGAAGCGCGAGAGGTTCTCCGTCGCGAGCTTCGCCGGGTCGACGATGGTGAGGTCTACGCCGAGCTGGGCGAGGGTCGGCGCGACGTTGTCGCCGACCCCGGGGATGTACGCGACGCTCGCCTTCGGCACGACGACGTCCACCGCCTGGAGCGTGGTCGTCGCGTCGCGATAGAGGTAGCGCGGGTTGATGTGCGGGTAGTCGATGCGGGTGTAGCCGGTGGTGTAGCGCTGCCCGTTCGCGATCGCGGCGACGCTCACCGGATGCGCGCCGGGAGCGAGCTTCCCACGGAGCTGGATGTCGACGACGGCGGTTCCCCAGGCGGGGAGGTTGACGTCGGCGATGGGCGCGGCGCGGAGCCCGGCGGGGGCGGCGACCTCGATCTTCACCGACTGGTCCTTCGCGCTTCCCGATCGGAGCTCGGCGTGGAGGACGCGGTCGATGGCCGCGTTCGCGTGGACGTACTCGGCGGTGGTGCCTAACGTGACGGAGACCGGCGGGACGACGGCGACGGGGTGCTGGACCTCGCCGCGAAGGGGGTCGGCGTAGCGATAGACCACCGGTGACACCACGCGGAACGGCGCTTCCGGCGCCGTGGGCGAGGCGAGCGTGACGACCACGGTGTCGTGCTGCGTCGGTGCGCGTCCCTCGCCACTGGCGAACATGTCGCCGACGCGGGGCGACGCGAGCCAGTTCGGCTGCGTAATCGTGCCGCCTGGGCTCTTCAGTCTGACCGTCAACGTATCGCCCGGAGCGATCCTCGTCGTACCGATCGTCTGCTCGGCAACGCTCACCTGCGCACCCCACCGAGCGAGCTCGGTGCCGAGGTATCGCAGCGTATCCACACCTCGGTTGTAGAGCACCACGGTCGCTCGGATGCTGTCGCCGAGGGTCGCCAGCTCGCGAGGCACGGTCGCCTCGACGGCGACACCCGCCGCGATCGCCGCCGCGCGCGCCGCGCGCCGCTGCATGGAGGTGAGTGAAACATCGCGGTCACGGCTTCGCGAACACGGCTCGAGGACGTTGACGGCAACGCCACGCGTCGTCTCGAGTGCTCGTCGGCAGACTCGCTCGTTCATCTCCGGGTCGGCGCTCGCGAGCTGTGTCAGCGCCCGCACCGCGGCGCGGTAATCCTCACTCCGTACGGCGGCCCGTGCGACCGGAAGCAGCGCGTCGATCCGCTGCACCACCGCGGGGTCCTCACCCCTGACCCGCGCCCACGTCGTGTCGATCCCGTCGAACAGCGTCTTCTCCCCCGCCCCCGAGAACCCCGAGATGTGCGTCGCCTCCAACCGCACCCCGTCCATGATCGGTCCCTTCCGCTGCAGCGTCCCGAATGCCTGCGACTTGTGCTGCGAGCGGCTCTCCGCCGCGATCTCGCCGTAGCTGCGGCCGAGCAGCGGACTGTACTCCCCGACGTCCATCGTCAACGTCGGCTCGGCGAGGTTGAAGCGCGCGCTGCGATAGAACTTGAGCACGTTCCATCCGCCGCGACCGTCAGTTCGTCTCGCCGGCCACTTCACGGTGTCCGCGGCGAGATCGAACGCCTCCCGCGCGAGGATCCCCGCCACCTGGTGCTGCCCATGTCCGTCGCGTGGCGTCCCCGAGAAGACGCTGATGATGACGTGCGGCTTGAACTCGCGCACCACCGTCAGCACGTCCTTCAGCAGCGTGTCATGCGGCCAGTGCGCGAACGCTTCCTGCGCGTTCTTCGAGAAGCCGAAGTCGTAGGCGCGCCCGAAGTACTGCTCGGCGCCGTCGATCCGCCGCGCCGCGAGCAGCTCCTCGGTACGAATCGCGCCTAACGCCTCGCCGAGCTCGTTGCCGAGCAGGTTCTGGCCGCCGTCGCCGCGCGTCAGCGACAGATAAGCGGTCTCGACGCGATGTCCGCGCGCGAGCCAGGTGATGAGCTGCGTGTCCTCGTCGTCGGGATGCGCCCCGATGACGAGCACCCGCACGGTGGACGAGAGGCCGTCGGTCAGCTCCCGCAACGCGGTCGCGCCGCGCTCCTGGCTGGGCAGGACGCGCGGCGCGACGAGAGCGAGCAGGGACAGCGCGGCGATCAGCGATCGACGCATCACGCTCCGGTGATGGTGGTGAGGTTGCTCAGGACCGCGAGGCGACTCCGCGCCGCTTCGACGCCGAGGGCTGGGGAGCAGTCAGCGCTTCGTTGACGATGCGCGCCTGCTCCGCCTTGTGCGCCGATTCGTAGCCCTCGGCGGGGCTCGCCCGCTCGGGACGACCAACGTAGCGCATCTCCTGCACGTTCCCGACGAGCGCGCGCAGCCGCGGCGCGACGTACGTCCACGCGCCCATATTCCGCGGCTCCTCCTGCGCCCACACGACGTCCTCCACCGCGGGATAGCGGTCGACAACGCGCCCGATCTCCTCGTGCGGCCAGGGATAGAGCTCGTCGATGCGGATCAGCGCGACCGAATTGTCCTTCCGCGCCGCCGCGAGATCGTAGTACATCTTCGCCGTGCAGAACACGAGGCGTCGCACCTGCTCCCGCTGCTGCGATGCGACCGGATCGTCGAGCACCGGACGGAAGCCGGCGGTCGCGAGATCCTCCGCCTTCGACGCCGCCTCGGGGAGACGGAGCAGCGACTTGGGCTGCATCAGCACCAGCGGCCGGCGCGGGGTGCGCTTCGCCTGGCGGCGCAGGATGTGGAAGTACTGCGCCGGCGTCGACGGATAGGCGACGATCATGTTGTTCTCGGCGCACGCCTGCAGGAAGCGCTCGAGCCGCGCGCTCGAGTGCTCCGGGCCGCCGCCCTCGTAGCCGTGCGGCAGCAGCAGCACGAGCCCCGAGTCCTGCCCCCACTTCGCGCGATCGCTGAACACGAACTGGTCCATGATCGGCTGCGCGACGTTGACGAAGTCGCCGTACTGCGCCTCCCAGAGCACGAGCGTGTCCGGCGCCGCCGTGCTGAAGCCGTACTCGAAGCCCATCACCGCCGTCTCGGCGAGGGGGCTGTTGTAGACCTCGAAGCTCCCCTTCGCCTCGGGGAGATGCTGGAGCGCGGTGAAGGTCTTGCCCGTCTCCATGTCGTGCAGCACCGCCTGACGGTGCGAGAAGGTGCCGCGCTCCGCGTCCTGACCGGTGATGCGGACGGGAGTGCCCTCGGCGACGAGCGTCGCGAAGGCGAGCGCCTCGGCGTGTCCCCAGTCGATCGCCGGTGCGCCGCCTAACGCTTCGCGCCGGCGGCCGAGGGTCCGCGCGATGTTGCGGTGCGGCTGGAAGCCCGCCGGCCAAGCGAGCAGCGCCTCGTTGAGCGCGGTGAGCCGCGGCAGCGGCACCGCCGTCTCGAGCGCGCCGTCGGTGGACGGCTGCGCTGCTTCCTTCCCCGGGTCGCCCTCCGCCTTCGCGCCCGTCGCCCGCATCTCGTCGAGGATCTTGCCGAGCTTGTCGGCGAACGCCTTGTCCGCGGCCTCGACGTCGGGCGCGGTCATCACGCCCTCGCGCACGAGCCGGTCGGCCCACACCTGACGCGGTGTCGGATGTCCGCGCACGAGCTTGTAGAGCTCGGGCTGCGTGAACATCGGCTCGTCGGTCTCGTTGTGACCGTGACGACGATAGCCCACGAGGTCGATCAGAACGTCCTTGCCGAAGCGCTCGCGGTAGGCGATCGCCATCGTGACCGCGGCGACGCAGGCCTCCGCGTCGTCGCCGTTCACGTGCAGCACGGGGATCTCGTAGCCCTTCGCGAGATCGCTGGCGTAGTGCGTGGAGCGCGCGTCCACCGGATCGGTGGTGAAGCCGACCTGGTTGTTGGTGATGATGTGCAGCGTCCCGCCGACGTCGTAGCCGCGCAGCCGCGCCAGGTTCAGCGACTCGGCGACGACACCCTCGCCGATGAACGCGGAGTCGCCATGCACGAGGATCGGCAGCACCTTCGTGCCGCGCTTCTCCTCGCGCGCATCGCGCTCGAGCGCGCGCGCGACGCCGGCGACGACCGGGTTCACGACCTCGAGATGGCTCGGGTTCGGCACGAGCTGCACCTCGACGCGCACGCCATCCACCTCGCGGCCGCCGCGGTAGCCCATGTGATACTTCACGTCGCCCGTCTCGCTCTCCGGCTGCGAGCCGACGCGACGTCCCTCGAACTCGGTGAAGAGCGCGACGTACGGCTTGCCCATCACGTGCGTGAGCACGTTGAGGCGGCCGCGGTGGGCCATCCCGATCACGATCTTCGTCGCCCCGCGGCGCGCGACGGTGTCGATCGCGGTGTCGAGCATCGGCACGAGCGCGTCGGTCCCCTCGATCGAGAAGCGCTTCTTCCCCTGAAACGCGAAGCCGAGGAATCGCTCGAGCCCATCGACTTCGGTGAGCCGAAGCAGCAGCCGCTTCTTCGTGTCGGCGTCGAGCGGCTTCGTGAAGCGGCGCGACTCGATCACCTCGCGCAGCCAGAGTCGCTCCGCCTCCTCGGCGATGTGCTCGAACTCGTAGCCGATGGTTCCCGAGTACGCCTCGCGGAGGACGCGCACGACGTCGGCCGCTGTCGCGAGCCCGTCGAAGCCGAGCGCCGCGGCGGGCACGCGCGCGAGATCGCTCTCGACGATTCCGTGGAACTCCGGCGTCAGCTCCGCGGCGCCCGGCGGCGCGCTGCCGAGCGGATCGATCTGCACGGCGAGATGGCCGTACTGGCGGATCGACGCGACGAGCGACGCGGCGCCGGCCACGGCGCGAAGCGTGGCCGCATCGGCCGTGGAAGCGCCGCCGCCGCCGAGCTGCTCGGCGAGCCGGAAGAACTGACGCCAGGATTCGTCGACCGACGTCGGATCGCGCCGGTAAGCCTCGAGCTGCTCAGCGACGTAGCCGTCGTTGAAGACGCTCGTGATCGCAGGGGTACCCATGGTTCCAAATCTAACCCTGGGGTTCGACACTACAATGAGTGTCGATCCCTGCGGGGTGGGCTAGAGCCTGAGGTGTTCCTGCGACCAGCTGAGGGGGAGGCTCTCCGGGGCGCGGACGATCGAGCGCGCGGCGGCGGCGAGCACCTGCATCGCGCCTTCGGCGCCGACTTCGGGGAGATACAGGTAGCCGGCGATCCCGTTCCGATCGAGCGCGTTCCACTCTCCGGGACGGCGCGTTAGGCTCACCGCGATCACGGGACGGCGCGAGAGGACCTCGTCCGTCTCCCAGCTGCCGAGGGGAAGCGTCGCGAGGAGATCGTACTCCGCGGCGACGACGTCGGGGCAGCAGTCGGCGGCGACCGTTGCCGCTTCGGCCATCCCGACCGCGGTGCGGGTCGAGGCGCCCGCCTCGCCGAGCATGCGCCCCAGGTGCTGAGCGAGATACAGGTGGCGCGCAACGCAGAGAACTACCATGGTGCACCGTCGAGATCGGGGGGAAATCGGCTGCACTCGGCAATGTAGTGCGTGGCCGTCGCATCGCAACGCGACAAGCGTCACGAACGTGTACCCGCCCCGTTCGAGGGGTTCCCATGCGAGCGCGACCACCGGGAAATGTTCACCGGATTACGCTCGCGCCCGCCTCTGCTGACGTCAGCGCTTCAGGCCGCGCCCGCTCCCGCGGTCTCCGGTTCCGGCGACAGCGATCGTTGATCGATCGTCTGCGGGAGCACGAGGTGGAAGCGGCTTCCCTTGCCGAGCTCCGACTCCACCAGCAGCTCCCCGTGCAGGAGACTCGCGAGCCGCTTTGAGATCGGCAGCCCGAGTCCCGTTCCCTCCTGCTGCTGCGCGCCTTTCCCGATCTGCACGAACTCGTCGAAGATGCGCGGGATGTCGTCGGTGGCGATCCCGATTCCCTGGTCGGCGACCTCCACCTCGAACAGCGCGTCGGCGCGGATGAAGGAGCGTACGACGATCGGCTTGCCCTGCCCGAACTTGATCGCGTTCGAGAGCAGGTTGAGGAGGATCTGTCGCACCCGCCGCGGATCGCTGACGATCGTGGTCTTGTCTCCCGCGTGCTCGAGGGTGAGCGTGCTCCCTCGCTCGTCGGCGAGCGGGCGGACGGTGACGAAGAGGTCCTCGATCAGATCGGGGAAGGTCACCGGCTGCACCTTGATGTCGATCTTGCCGGCCTCGATCTTCGACAGATCGAGCACGTCGTTCACGAGCTCGAGGAGGTGCTTCGCCGCCTTGTGCGTGCGCTGGATCCCTTCCGCCTGCTTGTCGGTGAGCGGGCCGTAGATGTTCTCGAGCAGGAGCGTGCTGTAGCCGAGAATCGCATTGATCGGCGTGCGAAGCTCGTGCGACATCGAGGCGTAGAAGCGGCTGCGCGCGGTCATCGCGCGCTCGAGCTCCGACTGGCGGCGCTGCAGCTCCTCGTTCGCCATGCGCAGATCTTCCGTGGTCCGCGCCAGCGACTCGGCCTGCTCCTTGAGCTCGCGCTCGGCGCGCACGCGCTCCGTGACGTCGCGCCCGATCATCGTGTAGAGGATCCTGTTCCCCTCGGCGAGGCGCGACACCGAGGCCTCGAGCGGAAATTCCTCCTTCGTGTTGCGAAGCGCGAGGAAGCTGGTGACCTGGCGCGGGAGCGGCTTCATGCTGGCGCAGGTCTCGTCGGGCTCGTGCTCGCCGGCGTTGCGGATGTGCGCGAGCTGACGCTCGCGGGCCTGCTCGGGGAAGAGCCGGCCGACGCTGGTCCCGACGACCTCGCGCGCGCTGATGCAGAACATCCGCTCCGCCGCCTCGTTGAAGAGCGTGATGCGCTGCTTCTCGTCGAACATGACGATCGCGTCGAGCGCGCCGTCCACGACTTCGGCGAGTCGGGCCTGCGTCTCGCGCAGCTCGGCGCGATGACGCAGCTCGAGCTCGCGGCGCTCGCTCTCGCGCAGCAGCTCGTCCTGGTGCTTGATCTGCTCCTGCTTGCGATAGAGGTCGACGAACACCGCGACCTTCGAACGGAGGATGTCGGGCTGGAACGGCTTGAACATGTAGTCCACCGCGCCGACCGAGTATCCCTCGAAGACGTACGCCTCCTCCTTGCTGATCGCGGTGAGGAAGATGATCGGGATGTGCCGCGAGCGCTCGCGCGCCTTGATCAGCCGCGCGGTGTCGAAGCCGTTCATCCCCGGCATCTGGACGTCGAGGAGAATGACGGCGAAGTCGCCGGTGAGCAGCCGCTTCAGCGCCTCCTCACCCGAGGTGGCGCGCACGAGGTTCTGTCCGAGCGGCTCGAGGATCGCCTCGAGCGCGAGGAGATTCTCGGGGCGATCGTCGACGAGC
>JABFXM010000366.1 GCA_013361745.1 Gemmatimonadaceae bacterium
CCCACGTCCTCCCGCGTCCCACGTCGTCCCACGTCCCACGTCGTCCCCCCATCCACAACTCGATTCCCCGTCCCACGTCAACTCCAGTCCCCCACGTCCACCAAGGGACGTGGGAGGGCAACCGATTATCTTTCCAGCAGCGCCGGCCCTCTGCAGCTCGTGGCCGGCGCTTCTCGCATCCGCGCACCCGAATGTCCGAAGCAGCCATCCAGTCCGATCTCACCGAAGCGATCCGGAAGCGCCGGACCTTCGCGATCATCTCGCATCCCGACGCGGGGAAGACCACGCTCACCGAGAAGCTCCTGCTCTACGGTGGCGCGATCCATCTCGCGGGCTCGGTGAAGGGACGTCGCGCCGCGCGGCATGCGACCTCCGACTGGATGAAGCTCGAGCAGGAGCGCGGGATCTCGGTGACGTCGAGCGTGATGCAGTTCGAGTACGCGGGCTATCACGTCAATCTCCTCGACACGCCGGGGCACGAGGACTTCTCCGAGGACACCTACCGCACGCTCGTCGCCGCCGACAGCGCGGTGATGCTGCTCGACAACCGGCGCGGGGTCGAGGAGCGGACGCGCCAGCTCTTCGCGGTGTGCAAGCGGCGGCGCACGCCGATCTTCACCTTCGTCAACAAGTGCGACCGTGTCGGCGAGGATCCGCTGAAGCTGATCAGCGACGTCGAGGCGGACCTCGGCATCCTCTGCCACGCGGTGACGTGGCCGATCCGCCGCGATGACGCGTTCATCGGCGTCTACGACCGGCGTCAGAAGAAGATCCATCTCTTCGACCGCGACGAGGCGCATGGCGCGGAGCGCGTGCGCGATCACGTCGCCGCGCTCGACAGCGCGGAGACGCGCGAATTATTGGGAGTCGCAACGCATGAAACGTTGCTCCACGATCTCGAGCTCCTCGACGCGGCGGGTCATCCCTTCGACGAGCAGCAGATCCGCGAGGGCGAGCTGTCCCCGGTCTTCTTCGGCAGCGCGCTGACGAACTTCGGTGTCGAGCCATTTCTCGCCGAGTTCCTCGAGCTCGCGCCGGCGCCGCTGGCGCGCGAGAGCAGCGTGGGGCCGATCGATCCCTACGACGACAAGTTCAGCGGATTCGTCTTCAAGATCCAGGCGAACATGGACCCGAAGCACCGCGACCGGATCGCCTTCGTCCGCGTCTGCTCGGGAAAGTTCGAGGCGGGGATGGACGTGAAGCAGACACGGACGGGGAAGACGCTGCGACTCTCGGCGCCGCAGCAGTTCCTCGCGCGCGAGCGCACGGCGATCGACGAGGCGTACCCCGGCGACGTGATCGGTGTGATGGACCGCGGCAACCTGCGCATCGGCGACACGCTCTCCGAGCGCGAGGGAGTCGAGTTCCAGGGGATCCCGCGCTTCGCCCCGGAGCACTTCACGCGCGTCGTGCTCATCGACCCGATGAAGCGCAAGCAGCTCGACGCCGGACTGCGTCAGCTCACCGAAGAGGGCGCGGCGCAGGTGTTCTTCACCTCACCGAGCGACGTCGCCGGTCCGACGCCGATCGTCGGCGCGGTGGGGCAGCTGCAGTTCGACGTGATGCTCCATCGGCTGGAGCACGAGTACGGCGTGCGCTGCCGCCTCGAGCGCATGGCGGGGAAGTCGCCGCGTTGGGTGACCGGGCCGAAGGACGAGATCGAGCGCGTCGCGCGCTCGCCGGGCCGCTCGCTGATCTACGACGTGAAGGGAAATCCCGTCGTGCTGTTCACCGACGCGTGGGATCTGCGCTGGGCGACGGAGAAGGAGAAGAGCGTGCAGTGGCACGAGGTGGCGCCGTAGATCGCGGCGCCACGCAAGCTGGCGACGGTCCGACGAGGGACGTGAGAGAGTCGTGGAGCGGTGCCAGCCGCGCGCAACCTCATCGCGCAGCCGGCGCGACTCCGGACGCGGTGCTCACGGGCTTCAGGAGTACCTCGTACCCGGTCGACCCACTGTCCGGGCCAGTGTCTCCATAACTCACCTGGAATCGCCAGTGCGATCCCGCGGACAGCGTGAATGGAGGGGTGGTGACCGCGCCCAACACGGTGTCGGCGGGCCCGGCACCGATACCGAAGTAGTAGTACCCGTCGTCCCATCCGCGCACCGCGAGATCTCCGGTGCCGGCTTTGGTCCTGCGGACGGTGAGCGTGACGAGCTGCGTCTGGGTAACGCTCAGCGCGAAGGTGTCCGCGTCCCAGCGATGACGCAGATCCTCCCCTCGGACCACGCTGCCGAGTGGCATGACCGCGGCGACGTGCTCGGGCGCGTCGCTCGCCGCGAAGACCCGGATGGTGAACTCGCTCGGCGCGTCGTTCGTCACCGAGCTGACCTCGACCCGGTACCGGTCAGGGGACCCCGGCACCACGCGCGGGATGAACCGCTGTGGACTGCCGGAATGATGCGCGTCGAACGCCATCGCGATGCGCTGACCCGCGGCGTCGAAGATCTCGAGCCGCATCATCTCGCCCGGCACGGTGAAGTAGACGGCGCCGCCTTCCATGTCGTGCAGGTCGAGCATGAAGCGCACCGTGTCGCGCAGCGACTGTACACGCCCGGTCGTCGCCACACCGGGGAAGAGAATGCTCGGATCGGGGGGTCGTGGTCCGGTCCGGGAATCCGCGCAGCCGACCACGATCGGCACGAGCGCGAGCAGGATGCGAAAGCCGGCGAGGCAGCGGGAGAGGCGCATGGTCGGACCGGTGCGAAGAGAGGTCCGCGAACATAGCCCCACGAGGCGGATCGCGCACTGTGCGAAAGCTGCACAGCGGAAGGGAAAACAGGGGTCAGGGCCTAACGTGCCCGGACAGCCTGACCGAGCGACTTCGTGCGAAGAACGACTGAATGGCTGGCGGCGCGCCCTACTGCTTCCGGAACACGGCGTCGCCTAACGCCGGATCGCTGATCGTCAGCGTCGAGCCGTTCAGCGTCGCCGTGGTCGACCCATCACAGACGTCGGTGGTGTTCGCGGTGAGAGTGATGGTGTTTCCACTCCGCGAGTAGTGGCCGGTGCACGCCAACGCGGTCGGCGGATTGGCGACGCTGTTCGCGTACTCGACGACCGTGATCGACTGCATGAAGGTGTTGCTCGCCGTCAGATCCAGCGATCCGGCGGTGACGTCGAGCCGGTAGGGACTCTGCTCGAACACCGTCGCCGGCAATGCGTGCGAGTTGACCGTGACGAGCTCGTAGAGGCCGACGTGGCTGGACTTCGGCGCGTTGGAGTCGCTGCACCCGCCGACGAGCCAGAGCGCCGCGAGAATCGCAGGGAGTCTGTGGTGATGCCGCATCCGGATCATTGCAGATCCGCGAAGCCACTCTCCGTCACCGTCGGCACCACGCGATCGGCACGCTCGAAGGCGACGTCGGCGAGATCGAGGGACTCGCGAAGCGCGCGCCGGCTGACGAGCGCCGGGAAGGGCTTCGCCGTCGGCTGGCACCAGCCGTTCGCGATGTAGTAGGACTCCGCCGCGTGCAGCAGGGGGATGAGCGACCGGCGCCCCCCGTACTCCACCTGCAGCAGGATCTCGTTCGCCGTGTCACTCAGCTCGGCCGGCTGTGCCCAGGGGCTCGCGTCGGCTGTCCGGCCGTCGGCGAGCTCCGTCGCCACGCTGCACCGCTGCATCAACACACACCGCGCGCCACGCCCCTGCGCGGTTGCCACCGCCTCGAGTACCGGAATCGCGTCCATCGTCGGACTCTCCTCAGTTGTCTCGCCCTACAACCCACGTACCGTGTTATACGTCACAATCGGGGCCACGGCAACCCCGGCCGTCGGGCCTAACGCGCGGCCGGGACGGTGAAGTAGAAGCTGCTCCCCTCCCCCACCTTGCTCTCGACCCAGATCCTGCCCCCGTGGCCGTCCACGATCGCCTTCGCGATCGCGAGCCCGAGCCTCCGGCGGTCCGAGCGGTCGCCCTGCCAGAAGCGGCCGAAGAGGTGGGGGATCTCGTCGGGTCGGATCCCCGGGCCGCTGTCGGCGACCTCGAAGCAGATGCCGTCGCTCGACCGGCGCGCGCGAAGTGCCACGGTCCCGCCGCGCGCGGTGAACCTGACCGCGTTCCCGACCAGGTTCGCGATGGTCTGCTGGATCCGCTGCGGATCGACGAGCGCCGCCGGCAGCCCCGGCTCGACCGACCACTCGGTGACGAGCCCCGCCGAGGCGGCGAGCGGATCGAGCATCATGACCGCGTCCTCGACGAGCGACGCGACGGACTCGGGGCGCGGCACGACGGTCAGTGTCCCCGCCTCGATGCGCTTCACGTCGAGCAGGTCGTCGATCAGCCGCTTCATCCGATCGCTCGCGCGCCGCAGCGTCGCGAGCTGCTTGCGCGCGATCGACTGCTCGCCGGGCACGAGCTCCTCGAGGAATTGCGCCGCGAGCTGGATGGTGCCGAGGGGATTCCGCAGGTCGTGCGCGACGATGCCGAGCATCTCGTCACGGGCACGCGTCGCCCGTTGCGCGGCGTCGAAGAGCCGCGCGTTCTCGATGGCGAGCGCGGCACGCCGGGCGAGCGTCGCGGCGAAGGCGAGGTCGTCCTCGTCATAGCGGCGCCCCGACACGGAATGAACGAGCGTCAGCGCGCCGAGGACGCGGTTGGAGCTCACGAGCGGGACGCTGATGCATGAGCGCGCACCGAGCTCGCTCCGCAGCCGGAGCTGCTCGGCGTCGCTCGCGCCGAGGGTGAGCAGCTCCTCGCGAACCTCGGGGACGAAGAGCGATTCGCCCTCGAAGACGGGGTGAAAGGGACCGAGGTGGCGATCGACCTGCGCGTACGTCGCGAGACTGCGCAGGATCTCCTCGCCCGAGGGATCGACGTGCGCGAGTCCGATGCGCTTGACGGTGTCGTCCGGCTCGACGACGTCCACCATGCAGAAGTCGGCGAGCTGGGGAACCGACAGGCGGGCGAGGGTCGCAAGCGTCGTCTGATGGTCGAAGGACGCGCCGAGCAGGCGACTCGCGTCGGCGAGGAATCCGGCGCGGGCGCTCGCGCGCTCCGCAGCGGCGTCGGCGAGCTCCCGGTAGCGCGTCTCGCTCTCGCGGAGATCGCTCTCGCCGCGCTTCTGGTCGGTGACGTCGTGGAGGAAGGTGACGAGATACGCCGGTTGTCCGAGACCGTCGCGGACGAGCGAGACGGTCCGCCTCGCCCAGACGACGCCGCCGTCCTTGCGGAGGTAGCGGCGCTCGATGGTGTACTCGGCGCGGCTGCCGGCGCGCACGTGCTCGGCGAACTCGCGCGTCGCGGCGAGATCGTCGGGGTGCGAGATGCTCTCGAGGGTGTTGTCGAGCAGCTCCTCGCGCGGCCAGCCGAGCAGCTCGCAGAAGCGCTGGTTGATCCAGAGCCAGCGTCCATCGAGCGTCTGATGCGCGATGCCGACGGGCGCCTGCTCGCAGGTCATCGCGAAGCGCTCGCGCGCGGCGAGCACCTCGGGCTCGACGAAGGGCGTGAGGTACGAGCTCGCGAGTCCGGGCGAGACTGCCGCGCCGTCAGTCGCGGGTGTTGGTTCGCGCTGCATACATCCCTCGTCGGAGGAACGGTGATGCACGCCGGCGGAGCGGCGGAGTGCCACAGCGTCGCTTTCGGAAGATTAGCGGCCCGGGACAGGGAGTCCAGTACGCGAATGTAACGGAGCCGTCCGCGCGTGGTCGCGTCTGCTCTTCCCGGCGGCGCGACGCGGTGCCACTCGTCGAAGCCGCGGATCGAGGGAGTTGATCGCGGCCGCGCGCGTTCAATGGCCGCCAAGGGGCGGCGCGTGTTACGCCACGTCGCCCTTGCCCGTCGCGCATTCAGATGCGGTCCCGCTGACTCGGCACCTCGGAGAGACACGGATGACGGGAATCGATTGGAATCGCACCCTGCGTGAGATCGAGCGCGAGTACGACGGCCTTCCTCCTGTTCCGTCGCCCGGCTCGCTCAAGGCGAAGAAGGCGGCCGAGGAGGCCGCGAAGGCGGCGGCGCGACGAAGAAGCGACGGGCTCTGGGTGTTCCTCCGGCTGGTGCCCGTGCTGGCACTGAGCGCCGGCATCCTCTTCTGGCCATACGACGCGCGCTGCGGTCTCGACCTCGCCGGCTATCTCGGCGCCGTCGCCGCCGTCGCGTTCGGCGGCGCATGGATCGCGGCGACGACCTGGCGCTGCCGCATGCCCGTCGTCCACACCCTGGCGATGCTGATCGTCGCGTGGGGACTCGTGATGGCGGCGCGCGAGGCGCTGCCGCGCGTGGGCTACGCGAAGCCCGACGCCGAGCGCGCCGCGTGGTCGTGCCGCGCGGCGCCCTGACCGCCTAACGGAGCGCGGCGGCGGCGCGGGAGGGAACCGCGACGCGCAGCTGTCGCCCGACCGTCGGTGCGACCTGCGTGTTCGTGGGCCGGCCGGCGAGACGGCCGATGGCGGCGCCGCGCGAGAGCAGCAAAAAGGGGATCGTCCGATCGGCGGGGTCGCTCGTGCAGTGCTCGCGCGCCGCCGGAACGCCGGTCTTGCACCCCGCGCCATGGCCGCCGCCGTGGTCGGCGGTGACGAGGAGCGCGACCTCACCGCTCTCGATCGCCGGCTGCAGCGCGCGCCAGACCGCGCCGACGACGTCGTCCGCCGCGCGCGCCGCGGCGATGTACCGGTCGCCGAGGACGTCGGAGCCGCCGACGCCGCCCACGTCGGTGCGGATCCAGCCGTAGTCGTGTCCCGCCCAGTCGACGGTGGGGATGTGCACGAAGAGCAGCGTCGCCGCGTAGGCCGAGGTCGCGCTGGCGACCGCTCGCGTCCGCAGATCGTCGAGGTTCCCGTCCACCGCGGTCACGGCGTCGAGGCCGAAGTAGCTGCGCGCCTCCTCGAGCTGCGAGGCCGGTACCAGCGAGCTGGCGACGAGCGCCGCCGAGGTGCCGCCGGCACCCTTCACCCACTGGAACATCGTGGACGCGCCGTTCATCGAGAGCGCGGTCCCGGCCTGCTGATCGAGCGTGTTCGAGGTGACGCCGAACGCGGTGACGTCGCGCCCGGTGAACATCGCGAGATGGCCGGGGACGGTGAGCGACGGGACGACGGTCTGCATGCTGTCCGTCCACGCGCCACGCGCGCGGAGCGCGACGAGGTTCGGCATGTCCTGCACGGCGTCGCCGCGCAGGCCGTCGATGCTGATCACGACCACGCGCCGGACGGCTGGAAGCGCGCCGTTGTACGCTGCCGTACCGGGCGCGGTGGCGCCGTCGCTCGCGCACGCGACGAGAGTGGCGCTGAGCACGAGGCCGAGCGTCGGGAGATGTCGCTTCATTCTGTCACTGCACTGCCGGGGGGAACGATGGGTCGCCGCACCAGCGCGGCGACGCATCGCAACGTCGCCAAATCTACACCGTTAGGCAGTGCGCCAGCACACAGAGAGACGCCGGCGGATGAGAATTCATGAAAACATCATCCAGGCTTCGGGGAGCGGGCGCTGCCGTTGACGCACGACACCTGACGGCGGACGAGTCACGAGCCGTGGATCGAGAGGGTGAGCAGAGCGGATCGATGGCCGCCGTCGGGCGCGTGGACATCCAGCGCGCGCCACGAGAGATTCGCTTGCACCTGCGAGCCCGCCGTCGACGTTCTTCCACGAGCTCATGCACCGCACCACCCTGCTCTGCGCTCGTCTCACGTTACAGGCTGCGGGGCTACTCGGTCTGGGTGCTCGGCCAGGAGGATCCGAAGGTCTGGAGCGCCGTTCCGGCTGTCGCGAGGTAGACGTCGCGGCGACGCGAGTGGTGGGCTCGCGGCAGCGGCATCGGAACGCTCCATCTGCTATCCACTCCCATCGCGCCCGGCGCCTAACGCGTCGCGCCGCGCCCGCATCAGCGCGCGCTCGCTCTCGTTGCGCGTCAGCTCGATCGCCCGCTCGAGCTCGGCCTTCGCTTCTTCGGTCCGGCCGAGCTTCGCGAGGAAGTCGGCGCGGACGGCGGGGAGGAGATGGTAGCCGGCGAGCGACTTCTCGCCGCGGAGGCGGTCCACGATCGCGAGCCCGGCGGCGGGACCGTCGGCCATGGCGACGGCGACGGCGCGATTGAGCTCGATCACCGGCGATGGGGTGAGCGTCTGCAGCTCGGCGTAGAGCTCCGCGATCCGGCGCCAGTCGGTGTCCTCGGCGGCGCGCGCCCGTGCATGACAGGCAGCGATCTCCGCCTGGAGAACATAGGATCCTCGCTCGCTGCCCGACGCCGCCGCCCGCTCGAGGGCGGCGAGCCCGCGGCGGATGAGGAGGTGGTCCCAGCGCGAACGATCCTGATCGAGCAGCAGGACCGGCTCCCCCGTCGGACCGACGCGTGCGCGGAGACGCGAGGCCTGGATCTCCATCAGCGCGACGAGGCCGTGCACGTCGGGCTCCGCCGGCACCAGCTCCGCGAGGATGCGACCGAGCCGCAGCGCGTCGTCGCACAGCGCGGGACGGGTCCAGTCGTCGCCCGCGGTGGCGGCGTACCCCTCGTTGAAGATCAGGTAGATCACCTGCAGCACCGAGGAGAGCCGCGCCGCGAACTCCGCGCCGCGCGGCACCTCGAAGGCAACGTTCGATTCGGCGAGCGTGCGCTTCGCGCGCACGATGCGCTGCGCGATCGTCGCCTCTGGAACGAGGAAGGCGCGCGCGATCTCGTCGGTGGTGAGGCCGCCGAGCAGACGGAGGGTCAGCGCGACGCGCGCCTCGGTGGACAGCACCGGATGGCAGGCGGTGAAGACGAGTCGCAGCAGATCGTCGCCAATGTGGTCGTCGATCGCGGCGTCGAGCGCGGCTGTGGTGTCCGCGTCGCGCTCGAGGGTGTGGAGGATCTCGTCATGCTTGCGATCGAGCAGCTTGTCGCGCCGGAAGCGATCGATCGCCCGGCGCTTGCCGGTCGCCATCAGCCACGCGCCGGGATTGTCGGGGACCCCCGATTGCGGCCACTGCTCGAGCGCAGCGACCAGCGCATCCTGCGCGAGGTCCTCGGCGAGCCCGACGTCGCGCGTGACTCGCGCCAGCCCGGCGATGAGCTTCGCCGACTCGATCCTCCACACCGCGTCGATCGCGCGGTGCACCTCGGAAGTCGTCACGGCGGATAATCACGCGGCGCTCCTCCGCTGGCAACCGGCCACCGGCCACCGGCAACTGACGACTGGCAACCGACAACCCTCCTTCAGCGCCGCCACCGCCGCCAGGCAACTATCGACGCGAGCACGCCGACGACGAAGGGAAAGGCCGCCGCGGCGACGCCCATCCCGCCGTACAACGTGACCGTCGTCGCGCCGATCATGATGATCGCGAGCCCCGACGCGGCGAGCGGCGTGAGCTCGGGAAGCACGCGCGTCGCCCGTGGAAGCACGAGGCCGAGTGCGCCGAGCACCTCGCAGACGCCGACGAAGTGGAGGAAGGCGGGGGGAAAGTGGATCGGCGCGCTCGCGGTCAGCTTCTCGATCGGAACGATGAGCTTCATCCCGCCGGCGAAGAGGAAGAGCGCGGCGAGCAGCAGCTGCACGCTCCAGAGGAGGATCGTCTCGGTTCTGCCGATGCTGCTCTCGTACGTCCGCGTCGTGGCGCCCATCGTCGTGTCTCCGGTTCGAGGTCACGGAGCGGGGGTTGTTCCTCGCTCCATTGATACGTCGAACGGGGGAGAAGGAAATCGACACGACGCATCTTTCCGCCGGGCGGGGGATGACGAAAGGGCACGAAGCCGTGCTCCTGCTGTGAATGGCAGAAGCCACCAAGGATTGCCGTAACTGTGAGAAACAAAAGGCGCGAAGCGCACGAAAGG
>JABFXM010000497.1 GCA_013361745.1 Gemmatimonadaceae bacterium
CGTGGCGCGGGGGCGGCCGTGCGCGGGGAGCCGCGCACCGTCGCGAAGCGCGGGCGCAAGCCGGCGGAGACGGAGTATGGCGATGTAGGCGCGCCATCCGGATCCACCTCGCTCGTGATCGTCGAGTCGCCCGCGAAGGCGAAGACGATCGGGAAGTACCTCGGCCGCGGTTATCGCGTGAAGGCGACCGTGGGCCACATCATGGATCTCCCCGAGAAGAAGCTCGGCATCGACGTCGACAACGGCTTCGAGCCCGACCTCGTCCCGATTCCGGGAAAGGAGAAGACGATCGCCGAGCTGCGCGACGCGGCCAAGGACAGTCGCGAGATCTTCATCGCGACCGACCCTGATCGCGAGGGCGAGGCGATCGCGCAGCACGTCGCCGGCCACGTCACGCGCAAGAACGGCGCGCCGGTGAAGCGCGTCCTCTTCCACGAGATCACGAAGGACGCCGTGCAGCGCGCCATCGCCCAGGCGGGCGAGATCGACGAGAAGAAGGTCGAGGCGCAGCAGGCACGCCGCGTCCTCGATCGCCTCGTCGGCTACAAGGCGAGCCCGATCCTCTGGAAGACGGTGAAGAAGGGGCTGAGCGCGGGACGCGTGCAGACCGTCGCGCTGCGGCTGATCGTCGAGCGCGAGCGGGAGATCCGCGCCTTCCGGCCGGTAGAGTACTGGACCATCGAGGCGCTGCTCGAGAAGGACAGGCAGCGCTTCACCGCGAAGCTCCATCACGTCGACGGCAGGAAGGCGGAGATCGGGAGCGAGACGGCGGCGCAGAAGATCCTCTCGGACCTGCGGGGGCGGAAACAGTTCCCGGTCACCGACGTCAAGCGTCGCGAGCGCCGCAAGAATCCGGCGGCGCCCTTCACGACGAGCACCCTGCAGCAGGAGGCCGCGAAGAAGCTCGGCTTCGGCAGCAAGCGCACGATGCGCGTCGCGCAGGACCTCTACGAGGGGATCGAGCTCGGCCCCGATGGACAGCAGGGCCTCATCACCTACATGCGCACCGACTCGACGCGCGTCGCCGAGAGCGCGGCGGGACCGGCGCAGGAGTATCTGCGGACGCTGTTCGGACGCGAGTTCGTCGCGAGCGGGTTGCAGCTCTACGGGAAGACCGGCGCGAACGCGCAGGACGCGCACGAGGCGATCCGTCCGACCGACCCGACGCGCCGCCCCGACGCGGTGAAGCGCTACCTGAAGGACGACCAGTTCAAGCTGTATGAGCTGATCTGGAAGCGCTTCATGGCCTCGCAGATGACGCCCGCGGTGTTCGACACGACGACGCTCGACTACGAGCTGACGCCGGAGAACGCGCCCGACGGCGCGAAGGGAATCACGTCGACCTATCTGTTCCGGTCGACGGGGAGCGTCATCAAGTTCCAGGGCTTCCTCGCGCTCTACAAGGAGGCCCGCGAGGCGGGGGAGAGCAAGGCGCTCGAGGACGAGCAGGCGCTGCCCGTCGTCGAGAAGGGCGAGCGCGTGCCGGTCGTGTCGATCACGCCGTCGCAGCACTTCACCGAGCCCCCGCCGCGCTTCTCCGAGGCGAGTCTGGTGAAGGAGCTGGAACGGTTAGGCATCGGTCGCCCGTCGACGTACGCGTCGATCATCTCCGTGCTCGCCGACCGGCGCTACGTGCTCCTCGAGCAGCGCCGATTCTTCCCGACGGAGCTCGGCGAGTCCGTCGAGAAAGTGATGGTCAAGCAGTTCCCCGACATCTTCAATGTCGGCTTCACCTCCGAGATGGAGGGTGAGCTCGACAAGGTGGAGGAGGGAGCGTTAGGCTGGCAGAAGGTGCTCAAGGACTTCTACAAGCCCTTCGACAAGTCGCTGAAGAGCGTGCAGGTCGAGGAGTTGATCGGCGAGGCGTACGACCTCACCAAGATCGCCGACCTGCGCTGCCCCGAGGACGGAGGCAAGCTCGAGCCGCGCGGCGGCTTCTTCGGCCCCTTCCTCGCCTGCGAGAACCACCCGAAGAAGTGCAAGTACACCCGCCCGATCAGCGGCGAGAGGAAGAAAGCCGAGCTCACGGAATACAAGTGCCATGTGTGCGGCGCGCCGATGGTGAAGCGCGAGGGTCGCAGCGGCGCCTTCCTCGGCTGCAGCACCTTCCCCAAGTGCCGCGGGACCCGCAGCATGCCGACCGGCGTGCTCTGCCCGAAGGACGGGGGCGAGCTGGTCGAGCGGAAGTCGAAGAAGCGCGGGACGAGCTTCTACGCCTGCGCGAACGAGGACTGCGACTTCGTCGCCTGGAACAAGCCGGTGCCCGAGGAGTGCCCCGAGTGCCACTACCTCGGCGCCGAGGTCAAGTTCAACAAGACGCGCGGCGAGTTCCGGAAGTGCCTGAAGTGCGGGAACGAGTGGGACGTCGCGCACAAAGAAGAGGAAGTCGGCGCGGCGTAGGGACGGGAAAAGGCGGAGCCGGTGCCGTTGGAAAGAGGGGGGCGGGGAGCGAGATACTGCGGCGCCGGGGGCAAGGGGCGGGAAACTACCCATAAGGACTGAGGCCGACGCGCGGCGCCTCTGGCGCCGCTGTCGGCCTCTTTGATGCGATGGCTCGG
>JABFXM010000266.1 GCA_013361745.1 Gemmatimonadaceae bacterium
TGGTCGTCGTCGCGCTTCGCCTCGCCGTCGGGCGTCTGGTGCTCCTCGCGAAAATGCCCGCCGCAGCTCTCCTCGCGGTGGAGCGCGTCGCGGACCATGAGCTCGCCCAGCTCGAGAAAGTCGGCGACGCGGCCCGCCTTCTCCAGCGCCTGGTTCAGCTCCGTATCGCTCCCCGCGACGTTGAGGTTGTTCCAGAACTCCTCGCGCAGCGCGGGGATCAGCTGGAGCGCCTTGCGCAGCCCTTCCGCGTTCCGCGCCATACCGCACAGCTCCCACATGACCTTGCCGAGCTCGCGATGGATGGAGTCCACCGTCCGCTTGCCGCGGATCTGGAGGAAGCGCTTCGTCAGCGCCTCCGCGTCGGCGAGCGCCTTCCTCGCCTCCGGGTGCGCCGCGTCCACCTTCTCCAGCTTCGTCGCGCCGAGGTAGTTGCCTAACGTGTATGGGAGGACGAAGTAGCCGTCGGCGAGGCCCTGCATCAGCGCGCTCGCGCCGAGCCGGTTCGCGCCGTGGTCGGAGAAGTTCGCTTCGCCGCCCGCGAAGAGCCCGGGGATCGTCGTCTGCAGGTTGTAGTCGACCCAGAGCCCGCCCATGGTGTAGTGCACCGCGGGGTAGATCCGCATCGGCACCTTGTACGGGTTCTCGTCGGTGATCCGCTCGTACATCTCGAAGAGATTGCCGTAGCGCTCGCGGATGGTGTTCTCCCCGAACCGCTTGATCGCGTCGCGGAAGTCGAGGTAGACGCCCAGCCCACCGGGGCCGACCCCGCGTCCCTCGTCGCAGACCGCCTTCGCCGCGCGCGACGCGATGTCGCGCGGCGAGAGGTTGCCGAAGCTCGGATACCGACGCTCGAGGTAGTAGTCCCGGTCCTCGTCCGGGATCTCGTTCGGCGGCCGGTTGTCGCCCTTCCGCTTCGGTACCCACACGCGCCCGTCGTTGCGCAGCGACTCCGACATCAGCGTCAGCTTCGACTGATGCTCGCCGCTCTGCGGGATGCACGTCGGATGGATCTGCGTGAAGCACGGGTTCGCGAACGCGGCGCCCTTCTTGTACGCGCGCCAGATCGCCGTCGCGTTGCTCTTCTTGGCGTTCGTCGAGAGGAAGAAGACGTTCCCGTAGCCGCCCGTCGCCAGCACCACCGCGTCCGCGGTGTACGCCTCCATCGCGCCAGTGATCAGGTTCCGCGTCACGATCCCGCGTGCGCGCCCGTCGATCACGATCAGGTCGAGCATCTCGTGCTGCGGGAACATCTTCACCTGACCGCGGCCGATCTGACGCTCCAGCGCCTGGTACGCGCCGAGGAGGAGCTGCTGGCCGGTCTGCCCGCGCGCGTAGAAGGTGCGCGAGACCTGCGCACCGCCGAAGGAGCGGTTGGCGAGCAGCCCGCCGTACTCGCGGGCGAAGGGCACGCCCTGCGCGACGCACTGGTCGATGATGTTCACGCTCACCTGCGCGAGGCGGTAGACGTTCGCCTCGCGCGAGCGGAAGTCCCCGCCCTTCACCGTGTCGTAGAAGAGCCGCCAGATGCTGTCGCCGTCGTTCTGGTAGTTCTTCGCCGCGTTGATCCCGCCCTGCGCCGCGATGCTGTGCGCGCGCCGCGGCGAGTCGTGGTAGCAGAAGCAGAGGACGTTGTAGCCCTGCTCGCCGAGCGTCGCCGCGGCGGAGCCGCCCGCGAGCCCGGTGCCGACGACGATCACCGAGTGACGCCGCCGGTTCGCCGGATTCACCAGCTTCATCTCGAAACGGTGCCGATCCCACTTCTCCGCGATCGGGCCGTCCGGAATGTTCGATTTGAGTTCCATGGGTCTGCCTAACGTCCGACGCCGGCGAAGATCGCCAGCGGGATGATCGTGAACCCGAGCCAGATCACGCCGGCGACGACGAGGGAGGTACGATGCCGGAGCGGATGCTCGGACGGCTTCACGAGCCCGAGCGAGCGGAAGGCGCTCCACGTACCGTGGAAGAGATGCAGCCCGAGCGCGGCCATCGACACCACGTATAGCGCGACCACCCACGGGATCTGGAAGGCGCGGATCACGTTGCCGTGCGGATCCCCCTCGACGAAGGGCGCCGGCCGCACCGTCCCCGTCGTGAACTGCAGGATGTGCCAGACAATGAAGAACAGGATCAGCAGCCCGCCCCAGCGGATCGTCCGTCCCGCGAAGGTCGAGACCTGCGGCTTCCACATCGTGTACGCGGTGCCGCGTGCCGCACGGTCGCGGCGCGTCAGCTCCGCCGCCGACCAGACGTGCGCGATGAGGGAGACGATGAGCACCGCGCGCGCGGTCCAGAGGAAGGCGGGCTGCCCGTGCAGGATGGCGCTGTAGCGGTTGATCAGCTCGGGCCCGCGGAAGACCAGCAGGTTGGCGAAGACGTGCGTGATCAGGTAGCCGACCATGATCAGGCCGGTCACCGCCATGATCGCCTTCAGCCCGAGATTGGTCCGGATGAAGGAGCGCATCGGCCGGCCTAGAGCTTGACCGCCGCCATCGGCTCCCGCACCGCGTCTGCGCTCTTCCCGAGCGCGACCCGCTCCGCGCTCGTCAGCTCGATCTCG
>JABFXM010000482.1 GCA_013361745.1 Gemmatimonadaceae bacterium
CGCGCCGCGCGGCAGCGGCGCCGCGGCGGCCCCAGCCCCAAACGCGGCGGAAGTCCCGGCGCCACTCGGCGGCGGTTCCGAGGGGAATGTCATCGGCAACGCGGAGCGCACCTCCGGCCCCGAGAAGATTCCGACGCCGGAACCGGTTCCCGCCTTCCTCCGCGACGTGCCCCAGGAGACGGCGAAGACGCTCCGCTGCCACGACTGCGGGACGATGAATCTCGCGACGGAGTGGTACTGCGAGCGCTGCGGCGGCGAGCTCGCGGCCATGTAGCCCCGCCTCGATGCGGCGCTGAGAGAAAGAGACAGGGGCCCGACGCGCGAAGCGTCGGGCCCCTCTCTCTTGCCGTCGTGCTGACGGTTACTTCGCCGCGCCCACTCGCGCGATCTGCGCCTTGTGCCGCGCGGCCTTGTTCGCGTGGATCAGTCCCTTGCGGGCGGCACGATCGAGGAGGCTGACGGCGCTCAGTCGCTCATCGGGGCTCGCCGACGGCGCGAGCGACTTCTTGAGAGCGGTACGGAGCGCGGAGCGCTGCGCGCGATTGCGGATCGCCGCGGCGCGCGACTTCCGCATGTCCTTCTTCGCGGAGCGGATGTTCGGCACGATATCTCCAGATTGATTCAGATGGTCACGCGACGCGCGCGAGTGGCTCGCGTTCGAACGCGCGGGCCGGAGCAAGCGCGAAATATGTCCGGCTCGCCGGGGGATGTCAAGCTGCACCATGGCTTTACACCCTTTCCGGTGGCCGCTACCTTACGCCCTTCGCGTCGCGCCCGGCATCTCGGCGCGGACGCATCTCCGGCCACGCGCCGCCGCTCGCCCGCCAACCCCATACGCCACCGATGCTGGACAGCCTCAGCGCTCAGATCTTCCTGCTGTCCCTCCCGGTGCTCGCGTTCTCGATCGTCGCCCACGAGGTGGCGCACGGCTACGCCGCCCTCAAGCAGGGCGACGACACCGCGCTCATGCTCGGCCGGCTGACCTTCAATCCGCTCAAGCACATCGACCCGTTCATGACGATCATCTTCCCGATCGTCATGCTGCTCGTGCACGGGCCGGTGCTCGCCGGCGCGAAGCCCGTGCCGGTGAATCCGCGCAAGTACAAGCGCTTCCGGCGCGGTGACATCATCGTCTCCCTCGCCGGCATCGCGACCAACATCGCGCTCGCGCTCATCTGCACCGTGCTCGTCGCCGTGCTCGGTCGCATCCCGGTGATCCCCTCCGCCGAGTCCACCCAGACGCTGCTGCAGGCGATGATGGGCTGGGGAGTCGTGATCAACCTCAACCTCGCGATGTTCAACCTGCTTCCCGTCCCGCCGCTCGACGGGTCGCACGTGCTCAAGTACCTCCTCCCGCCGGGTTGGGCGATGGGGTATCAGCGAGTCGGCTTCTACGGGATCTTCATCCTCCTCCTCTTCCTCAACACGCGACTGCTGATCTGGTGGATGACGCCGGCGTTCGTCGCCGCGCGCGTGCTGCTCATCGGCGGCGCGCAGGGCTTCGCGCCGCTGCTCCCGCACGTCCTCGCTCCCTGGGGAGCGGGCGCGTGACCGACCGACAACGTCCGGACGGCGAGAACGCGACACCGGCCTTCCTCGTCGAGGCGGGGACATTCGCCGGACCGCTCGACCTTCTGCTGACGCTGATCCGCGAGGAGCAGGTCGACGTCTACGACATCCCGATCGCGCGCATCTGCGAGCAGTTCCTCGCGCGCATCGGCGACCTGCAGCTCAACGACGCGGCCGAGTATCTCGAGATGGCGGCGCGGCTGCTTCGCATCAAGGCGCAGATGCTCCTCCCGCGCAGCGAGGGGGACGACCAGTGGGAGGACCCGCGCGCGGAGCTGGTGCGGCGCCTGCTCGAGTACCAGCAGATGCGCGAGGTCGTCGACCTGCTCGAGCGTCGTGGCGAGATCCGCCGCAACCAGTTCGCGCGGAGCTACGTCCAGGCCTCCATCGCGCCGCCGCCGCCCGTCGCGCTCTCGCTCTCCCTCCCGGAGCTGCTCGGCGCGGTGGACCGGATCCTGCGCGCCGTCCGGCAGCCGACGGTGCACGACGTCGTCGCGCGTCCGCTCGACGTGCCCGCGGCGATCACCGTGATCCGATCGGTGCTCGCGCTGCGTGCCCGGGTGCGTTGGAGCGACGTCGTGGCGCCGGACGCCGAGCCATGGCAGGTGCTCTCGACGCTGCTCGGCATTCTCGAGATGGCGAAGCTCGGCGAGCTGCGCGTGTTCCAGCAGAAACCTTTTGCTTCCGTGGACATAGTTCGTGACGTCGCTGGCGAAGCTGCTTGAGGCCGCGCTCTTCGCGAGCGCCCGTCCGATCCCGTTCGACGAGCTCTCCGCGCTCGACCCCGACGCGTCGCCCGCCGCGCTCCGCGCCGCTCTCGACGAGGTGCGCGAGCACTACGACGTCGAGGGACACGGCGTGGAGCTCGTCGAGATCGGCGAGGGCTGGCAGATCCTCACCCGCGCCGAGTACACCGAGGCGATCGAGCGCGCGCAGCTGGCGGCACGCCCGCAGCGGCTCTCCGCCGCCGCGCTCGAGTCGCTGGC
>JABFXM010000421.1 GCA_013361745.1 Gemmatimonadaceae bacterium
ACGGGCTCGGCGTCGCCGGAATCCAGCGCGCGCTCGACCAGGTGGGCCGGCGCGGCGGCACGGTGCGCGCGCCCCGGCTCCCGCTCGCGCCGGCGGACGAAGCGCGCGTCGCCGAGCTGCTGCGACGCGCCGATCCGCGACTCGCCGCCTGACGGTCGACGATGGCCGACGCGGGGGCGACACGGGCGGCGGAGCTGCTCGCAGAGATCGCCGCCGCTCCGCGTCCGGCCGGTGGCGAAGAGGAGGCGCGCGTGCGCGCACTCTGCGCCGCGCGGCTCGAGCGCGCGGGCTTCACGGTGAGCGAGGAGCCCTTCACCTACTCCTCCTTTCCCGGCCGCTTCGCGACGCCGCTCGGCGGCATGATCGCGTTGCTCGCGGTCGCGGCGGCGGGACACTACGGCGCGCACGGCCGGCCGGTGAGCACGATCGGCGTGGTGCTCGTCGCGATCGGCGCGCTGCTCGTCGGCGGGACGGCGCTCGCGAAGCGGGTGACGACGCTTCCGGTGGCGCGCGACGTCGGCGTGAATCTCGTCGCGACGCGGGGCGCGCCCCGCGTGTGGGTCGTCGCGCATCTCGACAGCAAGTCGCAGCCGGTGCCGATGCTGCTTCGCGTCGGCGGGATCGTCACCGCGTCGCTGGCGCTCGTCGCGCTCGTCGCGCTGGCGATCCATGCGCTCAGCGGCGGCGCGGTGACGCTCGAGCTCTGGCGCGCCGTGACGATCGTGGGCGTCGTCGCGGCGGTGCCGGTGATCCTCAGCGTCGTCGGCGCGCGCTCCGACGGCGCGATCGACGACGGCTCCGGCGTCGCGACGGTGCTTCTCGCGATCGAGCGGCTGCCGCGCGACCTTCCGGTCGCGGTCCTGCTCACGAGCGCAGAGGAGCTCGGAATGGCGGGCGCGCAGGCGTTCGCGTGCGGCCGTCGCCCGGCGTCGGCGCTCAACGTCGATGGGGTGGACGATCGCGGAGCGATCATCTGCATGCGGCACGGCGTCGCGGCGCGGCCGAGGATCGGCGTCGCGCACGCGGCGCAGGCGCTGGCGATCCGCGTGCGCGAGCGGCGGACGATTCCCGGAATCCTCACCGACGGCGTGGCGCTTGCGAACGCGGGATGGAGCGCGGTCACGCTCAGTCGCGGCACGCTCGGCACTCTCGCGCGCATTCATCGCCCCGCCGACCGGGCGGCGCGCGTGCGCGGCGTCGGGATCAACGAGATGGCGCGTCTGCTCGCGCAGGCGGTGCGCGAGATCGCCTGAGCGAAACACCGTGCGCGTCGTGGCGTAGAACAGCGGGCAAGCTGACGCGGCCAACTTCCGGGAGAGATCGATGGGCATCCTGCTGCTCGCGTTCCTGCTGTTCTGCTGCATCCTCCTCATCCCGCTCGGACTTCCCGGGACGTGGCTGATCCTCGGCGTCGCTGTGGGCTACGCGGCGCTCACGCACGAGAGCATCGGCTGGGTCTCGATCGTGATCATCGGCATCCTTGCGATCATCGGCGAGGCGCTGGAGTTCATGCTCACGGGCCGCGTCGCGCGAAAGTTCGGCGGCTCGAAGCGCGGGAGCTGGGGGGCGATCGTCGGCGGGACGGTCGGCGCGTTCATGGGAATCCCGGTGCCGATACCATTCGTCGGCTCGATGATCGGCGCGTTCGTGGGTGCGTTCGTGGGTGCGCTGCTCTTCGAGCTCGCCGGGGGGACAAAGACCGGACCGGCGACGAAGGTGGCGACGGGCGCGCTGCTCGGACGCGTCGCCGCGGCGGCGATGAAGGTGGGGATCGGATTCGTGATGGCGGCGTGGGTGATCGGCGCGGCGATGGTCTGATCGCCCGCCGCTGACGAGGAGGCATCGCGTGGCTCGTCCCTCCAATCAGCACATCGTTCGAGGCGTCCTCGCGCTCTCCGTCTCGATCGCTGCCGCCCGCGCGGCGCGGGCGCAGGGCTCGACGGCGACGGTGTCGGGGATGGTGAACGATTCCTCGGGAGCGCCGATCGCCGGCGCCGAGGTCGCGGCGTTAGGCACGTCGCTGCGAACGCGCGGCGGGGAGCGGGGCGAGTACGCGCTCGTCGGCGTCGCGTTCGGCGAGGCGCTGCTCGAGGCGCGGCGACTCGGCTTCCGTCCGGAGACGCTTCGCGTCGTCGTCGCCGATGGGGGGACGTCCGCGTCGTTCACGCTGCGACTGAATCCCACCGTGCTCGCGACGGTGTCGGTGCACGGTGGCCGCCAGCGCTTCCAGGGACGGCTCGCCGGCTACTACGAGCGGCTGCAGTCGCGCGCCATCGGCTTCTTCATCACGCGCGAGGACATCGACCGCGGCAATCCACGGCAGCTCACCGACGTTCTGCGCCGCGCGCCGGGAGTGGACATCGTGCGCGGTGGACGTGTCCGGCTGCGCGGGCGGGCCTGCGCGCCGCTCGTCTGGATCGACGGCGTCGCGATGCCGGCGGGTGAGGTCGACATCAACTCCTTCGCGCCGAGCTCGATCGAGGGAATCGAGCTGTACCTCAGCGCGTCGGGCGCGCCGGCGCGGTATCAGGCAACGGGG
>JABFXM010000449.1 GCA_013361745.1 Gemmatimonadaceae bacterium
ACTTCCTTCAGCAGGAAGACCACGCGCTGCTCGTCCGGCAGGCGGCGCAGCGCGGCGGCGATGGAGAGGCGGTCGTGCGGCTCGTCGGAGCGCGTCGCGAGCAGCTCGGCCACCGCGCCGACGCTCACCTCGCGCTTTCGCGCGCCCGACCGGAGTCGCATGAGGGCGTGGCGCACCGCGACGCGGCGCAGCCAGGGGCCCAGGGTTCCCCGGGAAGGATCCCAGCCGGGCAGGAGTCGCGGGAGGCGGACGAACACCTCCTGCGTCACGTCCTCCGCGTCGCTGCGTTCGCCGGTCAGGCGGTACGCCGCCGCGTACGCCGCCGGCGCGAAGGCGGTGTAGACGGTGCCTAACGCGTCGACGTCGCCGCGCATGACGCGTGCGACGAGTGCCCCCTCGGCCGCCGCGTCGGGCGGGGCCAGGTCGGGCTCGCAACGATATGACTGGGCGACCGGTCGTCCGCGCGGGAGGCTCATGCCGATGATATGCCGGCCGCGGGCGAGACCTTACATCATGCCGCGGGCGGACCCCCTGATGACGATCGGAAGGTGATGCAGGGCACGCTGTTGTCAGCCTCGTGCGCCGCGGCGGTCACCCTCGCGCGATGTGGTAGTGCGCCCCCTCCGCCCGCTCTCGTATCCCCCGCAGCATCCCCGTCTGCATGATGAAGTGCGCGGGCTCCATGACGAAGACGTTCAGGGGCCCGAGCACCAGCCCGACGACGCTCGGCTTCCCTTCCCCACGCGTGCGGATGATCAGCCGCGTGGACGAGGAGTCGATCGGCTGGAGCACGAACGCCCCCCAGTTCTCGAGCACGAGTGCCCGCTTCGGGACGACGCTCGTGACGCGCCAGCCGAAGCGCGTCCCCCCCAGGTAGCCGGGCTGCGTCGCGTAGATCGTGTCGCCGGCCTCGCGCTGCTGCCACTCGGGATGGACGCGGTCCGCGTTCGTCACCTCGTCGCCGATCATGCGCTCGAGCCACGAGTAGCTGTAGAAGCCGCCGCGGTCCTGGCCGAGCTGAACGAGCCATGGCCACACGGAATCCGCCGGTGCATGGATCGTGATCGCGTGGTCGACGCGGTAGCGCGCATTGATCGACGGGTCGTCGCCCGGAAGTGGCATGATGCGCTCGTCGCGCGTCGTCCCCCAGCCGAGATAGATCGGCCGCACGACCACCACCGCGGCCGCGTAGACGAGGAAAGCCAGCGCCACCGTCCACCCCGCGCGGTGCAGCCAGGGATGCGGCAGTCCACTCGCGCCCACCGCTTCCACCACCGCGATGTCCTCGTCGATCAACGCCTGCGCGCCTTCGAAGACGACGAGGAGGAGCACCAGATCGAAGACGCTGCCGAGCAGCCCGAGCGGATGGAGATAGGTGAGAAAGAGGACGACCGACGCCACCGTCGCCACGACCATCGTCTGCTTCCACGAGCGGCGGAGGAAGGGCGCGCGCAGGATCCCGAACCCCGCCGCCAGATAGCCCAGCATCGCGATGCCCCACATCAGGGTGACGAGCCACATCGGGCCGTCCGCGGCGAGCCAGACCCCCGACGCGGCGTGCGCGAGCCCGTGCAGGATGATGAGGATACCGAGAAGAACGCGCTTCATGGGGCCCTGGCGATTCGGGGAGACGGCGTCGGGACGTGCCGTGTCGCCAAGATGTTCGTCTCGGGAGCCGCCGTCTGTCGGCGATCACCAATGTCCGCCTTGGCGGTTTCCCCTACAGACGCTCACGCCATCCGCTCACAGCCGGCGGCGCCGGGGCCGCCGCCTAACGGAGCAGGGTGTCGCGCAGGATCAGGAAGGCGACGCTGAAGTAGATCACGAGTCCCGTCACATCCACGAGCGTCGCGACGAAGGGCGCCGAGGCGCTCGCCGGATCGAAGCCCACCTGTTTGAGGACGAAGGGCAGCATCGACCCGGCCAGCGAGCCGAATCCGACGATCCCGACGAGCGCGAAGCCGACGGTCATCGCCAGCAGCAGGTGATGCGGCCCGTAGTCGAAGAGGTGGAGATGCTGCCACAGCTCGATGCGGACGAAGCCGATCACACCGAGAATCGCGCCCAACGTCAGGCCGGTCGGGAGCTCGCGGATCGCGATCCGCCACCAGTCGCGCAGCTTCACCTCGCGCAGCGCCAGCGCACGGATGATCAGCGACGTCGCCTGCGAGCCGGAGTTGCCGCCCGAGCTCATGACGAGCGGGATGAACATCGCGAGCACCGCCGCGCGCTCGATCTCCCCCTCGAAGTGCTGCATCGCCGTCGCCGTGAGCATCTCGGAGAGGAAGAGCGCCATGAGCCATCCGGCGCGCTTGCGGATCATCTTCGTGAAGCCGATCTCCGTGTACGGCTCGTCGAGCGCCTCCATGCCGCCGAACTTCTGCACGTCCTCGGTTTGCTCGCGAACGATCGCGTCGATGACGTCGTCCACGGTCACGATGCCGAGGATGTGGCCTCCCTCGTCGACCACCGGGACGGCGAGGAGATTGTACTTCGAGATCAGTCGCGCGACTTCCTCGCGGTCCATGCGCGTCGACACGCAGAGCGGCTTGCGCATGTTCCCGATCTGCCCGACCGGCGCGCTCCGGTCGCTGGCGAGCATGAGATCGCGGAGCGAGACGACGTGCACGAGCGTGTGCTGGTCGGGATCGAGGCAGTAGATCGCGTAGACCGTCTCCTTCGTCCGGCCGACCTGGCTGATGTGCTGCAGCGTGCGCTCGACCGTCCAGTCGTTCGGCACGGCGACGAACTCCGTGGTCATGATCCCGCCCGCGGTCTCCGGCGGATACTGGAGCAGCACGGACAGCGACTGCCGGGTGCCCGGATCGAGGAGCTTGAGGAAGCGGTTGCGATCCTTCTCCGGCAGCTCGCGGAAGAGGTCCGCCTGCTGGTCCGACGACATCGCGTCGATGAGCGGGCCGGCCGCCTTCTCCCCCATGTGCTGGATCATCTCGCAGCGGTGGCCCTCGAGCTCGGGCTCGTCGAAGACCTGCACCGCGAGATCGAAGGGCAGCGCCGCCATCACCTTCGCCGCCGCGTCGGGACGGAGGTCGCGGAGCGCCTCCGCGACGTCGGCCCCGCGCATTCCCGAGAGCGCCTCCGCGAGATCGATGGGGTCGCCGTGCAGGAGATAGAGGAGCTCCGGCACCGTCGGGTTACGATCACTGCTCACTGGCATGATGCCTCACGGACGCGTCGAAGGATGCACTCAACCACGAATCTGGCGCGACTCGCATGAACCGCACGTTACGGATGCGACCGACGTCGGGCGGGGGCGCCCACTCACCGCGCCCGCCGCGCCGTCTCGGCGAGCACCGCGGCGCCGACGAAGATCGCTTCCTCCGCCGCGTGGAACTTCGGCGAGTGCGCCGCGACGAACTCGCCGCCGGGCTCCCGCGCGCCGATCCGCAGGAAGCACCCCGGGATCCGCTCCAGGTAGTACGCGAAGTCCTCGGCGGCCATGTTCAGCGTGCCGAGGGGGACGAGCGCCGGCTCACAGAGCAGCGCCGTCACCGCTTCGCGCGCGATCGCGATCGGGCGCTCGGGGTTCACGATCGGCGGCGTGCCGCGCTCGAAGGTGACGCGCGCGTCGAGCCGGTGCGTCGCCGCGACCCCCTCGGTGATCCGGCGGACCTCGTCCACCATCAGCGCCCGCGCCGCGCCGTCGATCGCGCGGATCGTCCCGCCTAACGTCGCGCGCTCGGGGATGACGTTCGGCGCCGTGCCGGCGTGGATCGTCCCGACCGTTACCACTCCCGCCGTCGCGGGGTTCAGCCGCCGCGCCACGATCGTCTGCAGCGCCGAGACCAGCGCCGCGGCGCCGACGATCGGGTCGGCCGCCTCGTGCGGGCGCGCGGCGTGCGCGCCGCGTCCGGTCAGCTCGATCTCGAAGGTGTCGGCGGACGCGGCGAGCGGCCCGGCGTCGGCGACGACCTGCCCTACGGCGAAGCGCCGGTCGACGTGGCCGCCGAAGATCATCGACACGCCCTCCAGCGCGCCGGCCTCGATCATCGACAGCGCGCCATCGCCCTGCTCCTCCGCCGGCTGCAGGATGACGACGACGTCGTGCTCGGCGGGATCCCGCTGCAGCAGCGCCGCCGCGCCGACCGCCCACGTCGCATGGACGTCGTGTCCGCAGGCGTGCATCACTCCCGGCGTCTGCGAGGCGAAGGAGAGACCCGTCGCCTCCTGGATCGGGAGCGCGTCGATGTCGCCGCGGATCGCGACCGCGCGGCTCCCGGCGACGCGGCCGGGAATCCGCGCGATCACTCCGGTCGCACCGCAGCGCTTCACGTCCCGCACGCCGAGGCTGACGAGCGCCTCGACGAGCCGGCGCGCAGTCTCGTGCTCCTGATGCGAGAGCTCGGGGTGCGCGTGCAGCGAGCGGCGCAGCTCGACGAGCCGGTCGCGCAGCTCGTCATCGAAGAGTCGCGCGACGGCGTCAGGCAGCGTGAATGTGCGTGCCGCGCTCACGTCGCTCCGCCCCTCGCTCCGAGCACCTCGCGGCGAACCGTGAGACCGTCGACGCGATCCATATCCGGCGTCACTCCCATTCCGATCTCTGCCACCGGCACCGGCACGAGCCCGTCGCGATCCATCTCCCATTCCGGCGTGACGACGTCGCGCTCCCAGTAGCGCCGGCTCGGCGAGAGATCGCCGGGGAGAGAGAAGTTCGGCAGCGACGCGAGCGCGATGTTGTGCGCGCGGCCGATCCCGCTCTCGAGCATCCCGCCGCACCAGACGGGGATGCCATGCCGCTGGCAGAGATCGTGGATGCGCCTCGACACGGTGAACCCGCCGACGCGTCCCGGCTTGATGTTCACGATCCGGCCGCTGCCGAGCGCGATCATGTCCTCGCAGCGGTCGACGTCGGTGATCGACTCGTCGAGGCAGATCGGTGTCTTCAGCCGCTTCTGGAGCGCGGCGTGGCGCACGAGATCGTCGCGGCCGAGTGGCTGCTCGATCATGATCAGGCCGAAGGCATCGAGCTCGGCGAGGTGGTCGGCGTCGGCGAGGTGGTACGCGGAGTTCGCGTCGGCCATGAGGCTCACCTCGCTGCCCAACGCGTCGCGAACCGCGCGAACGTACTCGACGTCGGCGCCAGGCCGGATCTTCACCTTGATCTTGCGATAGCCCTCGGCGAGGGCTCGTTGGGCGCGCTCGACGAGCCCCGCGGCGTTCGCCTGGATCCCGATCGAGATCCCCGTCGGCACCCGGTCGCGTGTCCCGGCGAGCAGGCGCGAGAGCGGCGGCTCCTGCAGCCGCGCCGCGACTTCCCAGCATCCCATCTCGAGCGCCGCCTTGGCCATGTTGTGGCCGGCGATGTCGCGATCGAGGAGGTCGTGCACCGACTCGGCACCGTCGATCCGCACCGCGAGCACGCGCGGCGCGAGCCATTCACGGATCGCGTGCCACGCCGTATCGATCGTCTCGGCGCTGTAGTTCGGCGCCTCGCCGGCGACGCACTCCGACCATCCGGTGACGCCGGCGGCGTCGGTCAGCTCGAGCAGCGCGATGCGCCGTTCCGTGCACACCCCCGACGAGATGCGGAACGGCTCGCGCAGGGGAAGCCGGATCTCCCTGAGCACGATGCGCTCGATGCGCAGCATCAACGCCGCTCCGCGCGCTCGAGCACGTACGACCCGCGGGCCTCGCCCGGCAGGAAGCCAGTCACCGCGTAGCCATTCTCGAGCGCCCACTGGAACGCACGCCGCGTCGAATCGCGCCACCCCGCCGCGGCGTCCGGATCCTCGTCACGCACCTTCATGATGTCGCCCGGGATCTCGACACGCAGCACCTGAGGGCGTGCGTCGCCTAACGTTCCGGGGTCGTTCGGGACGACGGGGGCCAGGGGCCAGGCGGAAGGCACGGCGGTTGCCGCCGACCCCCGACCCCTGACCCCCGCCCCCTGCGCGAGCGCCAGCCGCCAGAAAACGACGAACCGGTCCGTCCCCAGCCCGCGATGAAGGTCGCTCGTCGACGCGCCGTACATGTCCTCGACGTATTCGTCCACGCGAACGCCCAGCCGGTTGAAGTTGAGGTGCGCGTTGCGCGCGACGAGGGGATCGTACGACCAGTACATCGTCGTCGCGCCGCTCGCGAGCGCCGCCTCGCGCTGGAACTCCTTCAATCGCCGGCCGATCCCGCGGTCGCGCGCGTCCGGACGGACGGCGAGCATGTCCGACCAGTGAACGATCTCGCCACCGCGCACACCCGCCATCCCGAAGACGAAGCCGAGCATCGCGTCGCGCTCGTCGAACGCGCCGGCCGCCACGCCGCCGATCTTCTGCGTCACCGTCAGCATGCTCGGCGGCACCAGCTCGTCGAAGTCGGCGCCCCAGGTGACGCGCTGCAGCGCGACGCACTCGCGGCGCTCTCGCTCGGTGCGCAGGGGACGGATCGTGATGCCGGGGGCCATGGGCGACGCAACGTACCGCTGGACGGTGGCGGCCTCAAGCCCGGCCGCGCGCCGCATGCTTCTTGCGCGCATCGCTCGCGCACCGCATGAACGGCACGACGGTTCCACGTCTCGGGAGGCTCAGGATGCGACGTCTCGCCCTGCTCGTGCTCGTCTTCGCGCTCGCCTGCACCGACGATGCGCTCGCCCCGGTCGCGACATCCCGCGCCGGCACCGATGCTCCGCGGCTCGACGTCGCGCCGCCACCGCCGCGCGCCTTCGGACCGGACAGCTATCAGGTCGGCCTCTTCACCGGGCAGGGCGCGGTGGTTCCCGGCCTGCGCTGCGCCGACGACGGCGCGGGCACCGAGCGATGCGACGGGTATCTCGCGAGCGCGGTGGACAGCGCGCGTCTCGACGTGACGCTCCAGATCCCGACCGCGGCGCCGAAGCCCGTGCCGCTCGTCGTCCTGGTTCACGGGTACGCGGGCAGCAAGTCCAGCTCCGGCAACCTCGTGCAGCCGCTGCTTGACCAGGGCTACGCCGTGCTCCGCTACTCGACGCGCGGCTTCGGCAACTCGTGGGGGCAGGTGAACCTCGTCGACGTGCACGCCGAGGTCGCCGACATGCGCAGCATGATCGCGCAGGTGGTGGACGTCGACGACTACGGATTGAACCCGGACGACGTCGCCGTCACCGGCGCATCGTATGGCGGCGGACATTCCTGGCTCGCCGCGCTCGAGCCGACCTTCACGAGCCCGCGCCGGAAGGCGGTGCGCATCCGGACCGTGGTGCCGATCGCCGCGTGGAGCGACCTGCTCTACGCGCTCCTGCCTAACGGCCGCGAGAACCGGTCCCTCGATCACCCCGGAGGCGCGAAGCTCAGCTACATCAACGGGCTCTATGCGTCCGGGTTCGATCCGCTGCACAATGGGCTCTACCCGAACTACCCGCCATACTTCATGGCCTGGCATGCATGGATCGACGCGCAGGAGCCCAACGATGTCGACCCGCTCTTCCGCTCGATCGAGGACGGGCTCGCGGGCTACCGCTCGATCTGGTGGCAGCAGCCGTTCTGGTCGGACGCCGCGACCGCCGCGCGCGTCCCGGTCTTCATGGTGCAGGGGTTCACCGACGATCTCTTCCCGCTCCCGGAAGCGAAGCGGATGCTGCTCGCGCTGCAGACGATCGATCCCGCCTATCCCGTGACCGCGTACTTCGGCGACATCGGCCACCCGCGCGCGAGCAACAAGACCGGCGAGATCGACTACGTACTCGGCCTCATCGAACGGTGGCTCGCGTACTACCTCAAGGGCGCCGGCACCCCACCGGCGGGCGTCTACGCCGCGCTCACGCGCCCGCGCGAGGAGCCGTTCGACGCCGCCGACGTCGTCACCGTGCCGACGTTAGGCTCGCTCGCGACCGACACCGTGTCGACGCGCTTCCCCGGCGCCGCGGTGCTCGTCAATCCACTCACCGATCCGGCGAGCGGCTTCTTCTGGGATCCGCTCGTGATGGAGGGGGCCGAGCAGCTGCAGCCGCTCCCCGCCCCGCCGGAATCGCCGCTCGTTCCAGGGAGCCTCGCGACCTTCGACGTGCCCGTCGCGGAGCTGAGTCACGGCGGCGCGCTCACCATCGCCGGCCAGCCCGCGGTGTCGATGCACCTCGCGACCTCGGGCTACCGCGTCCAGCTCGACGTGCGCCTCTTCGACGTCGACGCGAGCGGCGTGAAGCGGATCATAACGCGCGGCACCTACACGCTCGACAGCGGCGCGCCGGGCGAGCCGATCGGAGGAACGGGCGTCACGATCCTCACCTACGGCAACCTCTGGCGCGCGGAGGCCGGCCACACCCTGCGGCTCGAGCTGACGAACGTCGACAGCCCGTATCTCGCGCCGAGCCGCGTCCCGAGCGCGACCACGGTGAACCAGGTGGAGCTGCGGATTCCCGTGCGGTGACGGTCGGGCGGATCGCTGATGGATCACCGAAGCGGCGTACCTGTCGCTCTTGCTGGGAATAACAGAAAGCACGAAGGGTCTCTTGTGAGAGCTCTTCGTGCCTTCTGTTCAACGAGCCCAACGCAACAGAGTCTTTATGAGCCCTTCGTCCCTTCTGTCCCGATCAGTCAACGCAACCGTGGAGCGTTCATGACCGAACGGCGCCCTTCACCGCCTCGCCGTTCAATGCCGCGCCGAGCTCCCTCCCGCCACCGCGGGCGCCGGCTCGCGCTGGCTCGAGGCCCCCTCGATGAACCGCCGGATCCCCGCCCGCAGCTTCGCGTGCTGCGCGTCGTCGATGTACATCATGTGTCCCGCGGCGAAGTACTCGGTCGTGATGTTCCGCTGCACCTCGGGTGCCACCTGCAGCTGCGCGAGGGTGTACTCGACCGCGAAGTACGGCGTCGCCATGTCGTAGTAGCCCATCGCGACGTACAGCCGCAGATACGGATTCTTCGTGAACGCGCGCTCGAGTGACGGCGAGACGTCGGCGTAGCCCTGCGTCTGCGGATAGCGCCAGCGGCCGATCCCGCCGCCAAGGATGTAGTAGACGTCGTCGTTGCGATACTTCAGCTCGCGGCGCACGTAGTCGTTCCACGCCGGCGTGAAGGTATTGCGGATCGTCGCCTCGCTCGGGTCGAGCGCGACCTGGTCGGAGCCGGGATCGATGTCGAAGGTCGTGAACCTGCTGTCGAGCCGCCCCACGATCCGGCGCTGCGAGCGCAGGAGCTCGTGGTTGAAGCGGCCCAACGTCACCCGCAGGTCGTTGTCGAGGACGAAGCTCGTGTCGAGCCCCGTGTAGCGCGCGAGCTGCCGCGCGACGTGCGTGCGTTCCGCGGGCGAGAGCCGGGCCCCCATGATCAGCGCCGGCTGGTACTCGCTCACCGCCCACTTCTCCGCGTCGTTCACGACCTGCTCGACCGGCTTCGACTGCAGGTCGGCCGCGAGGCGCTTGTGGTCCCACGCGGTCGCCGCGTACGACGGCAGGACGTTCGCGAAGCCGACCGGATTGTCGCGGTTCATCGACGAGGCGCCGAAGTCGACGACGGTCGAGAGCAGGATGATCCCGTTCAGCGTGATCCCGCGGTCGGCGAGATATCCCGACAGTCCTGTCGCGCGCGTCGTCCCGTAGCTCTCGCCGCTGATGAAGAGCGGCGAGCTCCAGCGCGAGTACCGCGTCAGATACAGCCGCATGAACTCCGCCATTGCCGCGATGTCCTCGTCGAGCCCCCAGAACTTCGCGCCG
>JABFXM010000007.1 GCA_013361745.1 Gemmatimonadaceae bacterium
CCATTCACGCGCTCTCCCAACTGAGCTACGCCCCCTCGGCCGAGCGGATACAACTGTTCCGCCAGGAAACACGAAGTGTAGTCAGGGGTAGGTACGATGTCAAGAAATTCGGGGCTGGCGTAATTGGTTCGGGCCAGTATTTTGCAGCGCTTTCACCCTCGATTCGTGGAGCAGTCTGGAGGGCGACCGGCCCACCGACGACCTGATCGAGGTCGCAGCACGACATGAGGCGACGCGATCGCATCGCTCACCAATACATCACTCACGCGCAGTACGTTCGAGGGCAATACACATGACCGAAGTGAAGCGCCGCCGCCGATCCGCACCGGCTGGCATTGCGCCCAACGAGCCCGAGCGCGACATCCTCGATCAGTACCTCTATGAGGTCAGCACCTATCCGCTCCTCAAGGGCGCGGAGGAGATCGAGCTCGCGAAGAAGATCCGCGCCGGCGACCAGGACGCGCTCCAGGAGCTGGTGAAGCGGAATCTTCGCTTCGTCATCTCGGTGGCGAAGAAGTATCAGAACCGCGGCCTTCCGCTCATCGATCTCATCGGCGAGGGGAACGTCGGCTTGCTCACCGCGGCGCGGAAGTTCGATCCGGATCAGGGCGTGAAGTTCATCTCGTACGCCGTGTGGTGGATTCGCCAGGCGATCCTCTCGGCGCTCGCGCGCCAGGGTCGCACGGTCCGTGTGCCGCTCAACCGCACCGCGGATCTTTCGCGCATCATCAAGGCGTCGGAGATCCTCCGTCAGAAGCTCAACCGCGAGCCGACGCCGGAAGAGCTCTCGCAGCTGACCGGACTGTCCACCGAAGTCGTGCAGTCGCTCGCGGCGCTCAACACGAGCGACGTGCGCCTCGACGCGCCGATGGATCCGGATGGCGATCGTTCCCTCATCGAGCGCTTCGTCGCCGACGAGATGCCCGACACGGAAGAGGAGGCGATGAATCGCTTTCTCACCGACGAGATCGAGCAGGCGCTCGGCACGCTGCCGCCGCGCGACGCGAAGGTCCTCCGGCTCTACTTCGGGCTGGAGGGTGGACGCGAGCACACGCTCGAGGAGATTGGATCGATGCTCGGCGTGACACGCGAGCGTGTTCGCCAGCTCCGGGATCGCGCGCTCAAGCGTCTCCGCGAGGGAGACGTCGGACGCGCGCTCGGCTCGTTCGCCGCGTAAGCAGCGCCGGACACGAGACAGCGGGCCGCTCCATGATGGAGCGGCCCGCTGTGCTTTGCGCCACGTGAACCGCGTGCGCGCGTCAAGCCTTGCCGCGCGCGCCGCCGCGATCACAAATTGTCTCGATGATCCGACTCGTCGACGTGCACAAGGCATTCGGGCCGAAGCAGGTGCTCAACGGCTTCACCCTGGATGTGCTCGAGGGCGAGACCATGGTCATCATCGGCTACTCGGGCACCGGCAAGTCGGTCGCGATCAAGCACATCGTCGGCCTTCTCGAGCCCGACTCCGGCGAGGTCTGGGTCGACGATCTCGAGGTGCCGCGCCTCCCGCGGCGTGAGCTCTACAAGCTCCGCGCGCGCATCGGCTACGTCTTCCAGTTCGCGGCGCTCTTCGATTCGCTCACCATCGGCGACAACGTCGCCATGGGGCTGCGCAAGCAGGGCGAGCTGACGGAGCGCGAGATCGCGGAGCGCGTCGCGCAATCACTGGACCTCGTCGACCTCCCCGGCGTCGAGGGAAAATTCCCCGCCGAGCTCTCGGGGGGGATGCGCAAGCGCGTCGGCATCGCGCGGTCGATCGCGCTCCGCCCGAAGTACATGCTGTACGACGAGCCCACGACGGGACTCGATCCGGTGACGAGCGCGGTGATCGACGATCTGATGGTGCGCATGCGCGACAAGCTCGGCGTGACGAGCATCGTGATCACGCACGACATGCGCAGCGCGTACACCGTCGGCACGCGCATCGCGATGCTGTATCAGGGCAAGGTTCGTCAGGTCGGGACCGTGACCGAGATCCAGCAATCGCGCGATCCGGTCGTGCGCCAGTTCATCGAGGGCCGGGCCGAGCTCGACACGGACGCTCTGCTCGTCGGACGGACATGACCGCGCGGGCGCGCGCGGCGCGCGAGACGTCGGCAGGGGGCGTGGTGTTCCGCGTTCCCGTCGGCGAGGAGCCGCTCTTCCTGCTCATCCGCGACAGCTACCGCAACTGGGGGTTCCCCAAGGGGCATCTCGAGAACGAGGAGCTTCCCGACGCGGCGGCATTGCGCGAGGTACGCGAGGAGACGGGCCTCGATGGGCTCGCGCTCCGCGGCGAGATCCAGACCATCGACTGGTATTTCCGCTTTCGCGGTCGGCTGATCCACAAGGTCTGCCACTTCTACCTCATGGAGACCACCGTCGCCGAGACGAACCCGCAGCGCGCCGAAGGCATCACCGCCTGCCGGTGGATGCCGATCACGCAGGCGCTGCAGACGATCTCGTACGCGAATGCGCGGTCAGTGCTGCAGCGCGCCCATGCGATGGTGGGCGACACGCTCGCGCGCCGTTAGGCAATGCCGGTGC
>JABFXM010000368.1 GCA_013361745.1 Gemmatimonadaceae bacterium
GGTGCGCGGCGCGGTCACGACACCGACGACTCTCCGCGCCGGCGCGACACGGTGCACCCGCGGCTCAGCGGGGCGGTGAGCTCGCGGCTGCTCGTCACCGGCCTGCTCATCCTGTCGGCGGTCGCGGCGGCGATCGGGATCTACTTCGTCTGGCTGCGCGGCGTGGCCGCGGTGTGGCTCGTCGTCGCCGGCGCGCTCCTCCTCTGGGCGTACGACGCGGCGCCCCGCGCGCTCAAGGAGCTCGGCCTCGGCGAGATCGCGGCGTTCGTCGTCTGGGGCCCGCTGATGGTCGCCGGCGGCTACTTCGTCATCACCGGCCACTGGTCGCGCGCGGCGACGCTGGCGTCGATCCCGTACGGGCTCGGCGTGATGTCGATCCTCGTCGGCAAGCACATCGACCAGCGGATGTTCGACGAGGGCAAGCACCAGCGCACGCTTCCCGTGCTGCTCGGCGAGCGGCGCGCCCGCGCGCTGAACCGCGCCTCGGTGATCGCGATGTATCTCGTCATCGCCTTCGGCGTCGGGCTCGGCGCGATCACCCCCTTCGCCCTCCTCGTCCTGTTCGCGGCGCCGCGTGCGCTGCGCGCCGTGCGTGTGATGTCGCACCCCGCCCCCGCCGAGCCGCCGGCGGGCTATGTGGGCTGGCCGCTCTGGTACCACCGCGTCTGCCTCGTCCACAACCGGGCGTTCGGCTGGCTGTACGTGCTCGGCCTCGCGTTAGGCGCGGCGCTCCCGGGGTTCAGACTCTAGACGCCTTCTGTTCATACCAGCAAGCAGCGCCTCGTCACCCGATAATCGTCGCCGCGATGAGCGTGAACGCCAGCCCGGCGACGCCGATGATCGTCTCGGCCACCGTCCACGTCGCGAGCGTCTGCGGGACGGTCATCCCGAAGAACTCCTTGGTCAGCCAGAAGCCGGAGTCGTTCACGTGCGAGAGCACGAGCGAGCCGGCGCCCGTGGCGAGGACGAGCAGCTCGGGGTGCGTGCCGGGGACCGCGGCGGCGATCGGCGCGACGATCCCGGCGGCCGTCGTCATCGCGACGGTGGCCGAGCCGGTGGCGACGCGGATCAGGGCGGCGATCGTCCACGCGAGGAGGAGCGGCGACGCGTGCGAGCCCATCGCGACGCGCGCGATCGCGTCGCCGACGCCGCTCGCGATCAGCACCCGGTTGAACCCTCCGCCGGCGCCGATGATGAGGATGATCGACGCCGTCGGCGCGAGGCAGTCGTTGGTCCAGGCGAGGATCGTGCGGCGCCCGAATCCCTCCCGCACGCCGAGCGTCCAGAAGGAGACGAGGAGCGCGACGAGCAGCGAGACGATCGGGCTGCCGACGAAGTCCGCCACGCGCCGGAGCGGGCTCGTCGCGCCTGACGCGACGTCGGCGGCGCTGGCGCCGAGCATCAGGATCACCGGGATGAGCACCGTCACCACCGCGACCCAGAAGGAGGGCATCGTCTCGCGCACCGTGCCCTCGAGCTGCGCCGCCATCGGGTTCTCGGCGGGAAGTCTGATCCGCGGCGCGACCCAGCTCGCGTAGATCGGGCCCGCAAGCGCCGCGGTCGGCAGCCCGACGATCAGCGACCAGAGGATCGCGCGTCCGACGTCCGCCTTGTAGGCGACGACCGCGAGCATCGCCGCCGGGTGCGGGGGCACCATCCCGTGCACGACGGACAAGCCGGCGACGAGCGGGATCCCGATCTTCACCAGCGACATCCCGGTGCGCCGGCCGATGGTGAACACCAGCGGGACGAGCAGCACGAACCCGACCTGGAAGAACACCGGGATCCCGACGATGAAGGCGACGAACATGATCGCCCAGTGGACGCGTCCCTCGCCGAAGCGCGCGATCAGCGTCGTCGCGATCCGCGTCGCGCCCCCGCTCTCGGCCATCATCTTCCCGAGCATCGTCCCCAGCCCGACGACCACCGCGATCACGCCGAGCGTCGCTCCGACGCCCTCCTGGAAGGCGCCGGCGACGGTGCCTAACGGCATCCCGGCGACGGCGCCGAGCGCGAGGGAGACGACGACGAGGGCGATGAAGGGATGGAGCCGGAGGCGCGCGATGAGGACGATCAGCGCGACGACGGCGAGCAGCGCGAGGAGGAGGAGCCGTGCGTCGGGGCTCATGCGGTGCCCCGGATTCGCGAGACGATGTCGGTGACGATCTCGTGCGCCGGCAGCTCGGCGTCGTAGACCCACGCGCCCTCGTCGGGCTCGGGCGGCTCCAGCGTCGCGAGCTGGCTGACGACGAGCGTCGGCGGCATGAAGTGCGAGCGCCGCCGCGCGACGCGCTTCGTGAGCACGGGCTTCGCCGCTTCGAGGTAGATGAAGCGGACGTCGGGGTCACCCTCGCGGAGGACGTCGCGATAGGCGCGCCGCAGCGCCGAGCAGGCGACGACGAGCCCCGCGTTCTTCGCGCGCGCTTCGGCGAGCCGCGCCGCGAGCACGCGCAGCCACCCCGCGCGGTCCTCGTCGGTGAGCGGGATCCCTGCCGCCATCTTCGCGACGTTCTCGGGCGGATGATGATCGTCGCCGTCGACGAACCCGACGCCGAGCATCGCGGCGAGCCGCGAGCCGACGACGGTCTTCCCCGCGCCGGCGGCGCCCATGACGACGAAGCGTCCCGTCGTCACCCGGCGACCGGGGTGATGCAGTCGGCAGCGTCGTACCCGGGGTTGTTGACGCGCGGCGAGATGCGGTCAGCGACGAGCGTCTCCATCGGGTAGGGATGCTCCTCGAGCAATGCCTGCACCGCGCTCGCGTCGGTGAGCGCCGGGTCGAGCCAGCGCTCGTACTGCTCCGGCTCGAGCAGCCGCGCCATGCGGTGGTGGTAGCGCCCGAACCATTCGTCCGCCGCGCCGACGATCACCGTGCAGCTCCAGAGTGGATCGCCGTCCACACCCTGCCAGCGGTCCCAGAGCCCGGCCATCGCGAAGGGCGCGCCGTCGGGGCGACGGATGCGATAGGGGACGCGCGAGCCCTTCGCGCCGGTCCACTCGATGATCCCGTCCACGATGACGAGGCAGCGCTGCCGCCTCCACGCGCTGCGAAAGGTCGGCGCCGAGCTCGCGCGCTCGAGGCGCGCGTTGAAGGTGCTGTACTCGCGGTCGAACCGCGCGACCTCGTCGGCGCCGCGGAGGTGACCGGGCACGAAGTTCCAGTGCATCGCGCGCAGCGTCGGCCTGGCCGTCTCCGGGTCCACGTGGATGACGAGGATGTCCTGCCGCGGCGAGAGATTGTAGCGCGGCCGGAAGATCGAGTAGCTGTTGGTCCGCTCGCTGAAGCTGAAGCGGTCGGGGATGCTCTCACCCGTCTCGATGATGGTCGCGCGTCCGCACATGGGAGCGAACGCTACACTCCGGGGGCGGGAGGCGCGAGGATGGTCACGGCTCCGGCTTCACATGGGTCGCGTCGGGTTCACTCGTCGGCGGCCATCGCGCGGTTCATCGGGAGAGGGCACCGAGTTTCCGAGGAAAACGAGGGCACGACTGTCACCACGATCGCAGGTCTCGAACCCCTCAGAGCCTCGGCCTCTCCCTGCTAAACCGCGCGATGCCGGAATGCTGACGAGCCCCGACACGACCCGCGAGGATCGGCCGAGTTCCGCCCCCGGCGCGCACGCGATTCGCGGAACGATCTCGCATGACCTCAGACCAGCTCGGCCTCTTCGCGACCCCGGGTCCAACCCTCCCCGAGGGGTTTCGCTATCGCGCCGACGTCATCACGCCAGCGGAGGAGCGTGCGCTGCTCGAGCGGATCCCGACGCTCCCGCTGAAGGAGTTCGAGTTTCACGGCTTCACGGGGAAGCGGCGCACGGTGTCCTACGGCTGGCGCTACGAGTTCGGGGAGGAGCGCCTGCACAAGGCGAACGACATCCCCGAATTTCTCCTCGGCGCGCGCGACAAGGCCGCGGCCTTCGCCGGCCTCGAGCCCGAGGCGCTGCAGCACGTCCTCGTGACCGAATACGCCGAGGGCGCGGGGATCGGCTGGCACCGCGACAAGGCCGTCTTCGGCGACGTCGTCGGGATCTCCCTCCTCTCCGACTGCACCTTCCGCCTGCGCCGCAGGGCGGGGGAGAAATGGGAGCGCGTGAACCTCACCGCCGAACCGCGCTCTGCGTACCTGCTGAGCGGCCCCTCGCGCACCGAGTGGGAGCACAGCATCCCCGGCGTCGACACGCTGCGCTACTCGATCACCTTCCGGAACCTGAAGGAACGTTAGGCGGGCCCCGCGGGTTCGTCGCGGGTCGCGTCGGGGCTCGTCGGCATTCCGGCATCGCGCGGTTTGCGGGGAGATGGCCGAGGCTCTGAGGGTTTCGAGAACGACCTGATGGCCTTGTAGTCCTCACGAGGCTCAGCACCTCGGTGTCCTCTACTACCAATCGCGCGCGATGGCGGCCGGCTGACAAACCCCCACGCGACCCGCGCCGAGGCCACCCCGAAACCCTTCCCACCCCGCCCCCGTACTCCCGTCACCCGGGGTGAAGATTTTTCAGCATACGGTCAAACCTTTTCAACCCCGGGGCGTGTCCAACCCTCCGACAGCCTGCCACCCCGTAGCCCCCACCGCGTTCCCGCATGCGCTTCCTCGTCTTCATCTTCGGATCCGCGCTCCTCGCCGACGCCGGCTATGGGCAGCAGAAGGCCATCGGTGCCGCATCCGCGAGCGCGGCGCCGCGTACCATGGAGGCCGCGCGTCGCAGCGGGCCTGTCATCATCGACGGGCGGCTCGACGAGCCGGCGTGGGCGAGCGCGCCGCCGAGCGGGGACTTCGTCCAGTCGTATCCCGCGCCCGGGAAGCCCGCGCCCGATCGCACCGAGGTCCGCGTCCTCTACGACGACCAGGCGATCTACGTCGGGATCAGGATGTTCGACGCGCACCCCGATTCCATCGCGCAGGGACTCGCGCGCCGCGACGCGACCGCGGCCACGGGGATCTACTCCGACTGGGTGCACGTCGTCATCGACTCCTACCACGACCGGCGGACCGGCTTCCGTTTCTCGACGACGCCGCGCGCGGTGCAGAAGGACGTCTTCCACTCCAACGACAACAACGAGGACCTCAACTGGGACGCGGTCTGGGAGGTCGCGACCACCGTCGACTCGCTCGGCTGGATCGCCGAGTACCGGATTCCGCTCAGCCAGCTCCGCTTCGGCGCCGACTCCGCGGGGGAGCGCACGTGGGGCTTCCAGGTGCAGCGCGACATCGCGCGTCGCAACGAGCGCGATTCCTGGGCGCCGTGGACTCCCGATCAGGGCGGCTACGTCTCACGCTTCGGCGACCTCACGGGGCTGCGCGGGATCACCCCGCCCGAGCAGCTCGAGATCACCCCCTACGTGAGCTCCACCTTCCTCCGCGCGCCGCAGACGCCGGGCGATCCGTTCTTCCAGTCGACGAAGACGACGCCGAAGATCGGCGGAGACCTCAAGTACGGGCTGCCGAAAGGCCTGACGCTCAGCGCGACCATCAACCCCGACTTCGGCCAGGTCGAGGTCGATCCCGCGGTCGTGAACCTCTCGGCCTTCGAGATCTCCTTTCCCGAGAAGCGGCCATTCTTCCTCGAGGGGAGCGACGTCTTCGCCTTCGGCCAGGTCGTCAGGCAGAACGACTACGGCGGGCAGACGTACCTCTACTCGCGCCGCATCGGCCGCCGGCCGCAGCTCGGACTCCCCGGCGCGCGCTTCACCGACATCCCCCTCGAGACGACGATCGCCACCGCGGCGAAGATCACGGGCAAGAACGGACCCTGGACGTTAGGCATCCTCGACGCCGTGACGCCGGAGGAGCACGGCCAGGGCATGGATGCGGCCGGCGTACGCGTCGACGGCCCCGTCGAGCCGCTGAGCAACTACTTCGCCGGACGCGTGAAGCGCGACTTTCGCCGCGGCGCGACGACGGTCGGCGCGATGATCGAGCAGACGACGCGCGCCGTGGGCGACAGCGCCTTCACGCCATTCCTTCGCTCCGACGCGACTTTCGGCGGCGTCGACTTCGAGCACGACATGAGGCAGCGGAGCTGGGTGCTGAGCGGCTTCGCGGGCGGAAGCCTCGTGCGCGGGAGCGAGCGGGCGATCGCGCGCACGCAACGCACGAGCAACCACTACTTCCAGCGCCCCGATGCGCCGTATCTCACCTACGACAGCGCCCTCACCTCGATGGGCGGCTACATCACCGAGGGAGCGCTGCAGCACAACGGCAAGACCTTCGGCTCGATCGCGATCAAGGCGAGCAGTCCCGGGCTCGAGCTGAACGACCTTGGCTTCCAGAGTCGCACCGGCTACCGCGCGATCTCGACGCTCGTCGGCCGGCAGAGCTACACCGCGGACGCGCACTTCCGGAACTGGTCGGCCTTCGTCTACCAGAACGACGCCTGGAACTGGGGCAATCGTCCCGTCTACCGCGGCTACGCCGGCCGTGTGAACGCGACGCTGCTCAACTTCTGGGGCGTGAACGCGGGCGGGACGTACTCACCGCGCTACTACGACGACGCGCTCCTCCGCGGCGGACCCGAGGCCGCGCAGCCGACGAGCATCTACACCGACGCCAGCGTCGGCACCGACTCGCGCCGCCGCGTGCGCCTCAACCTCGCCGGCTCGTACGCGCACGACGAGATCGGCGGCTACCAGAAGGCCGCGAACGTCTCGCTCGACCTCCGGCCGACGTCCACCATCCACGTCAACCTCGGCCCCACCTTCACCCAGCTCCACGACAAGGAGCAGTACATCGGCTCGCAGCCCGACGCATCCGCGACCGCGACGTACGGCCGACGCTACCTGCTCGCGACGCTGACGCAGAACACGCTCTCCCTCGACACGCGCATGGACGTCACCGTCTCGCCGACGCTGAGCTTCGTGATGTACGCGCAGCCCTTCGTCTCGGCGGGACGCTACGCGGAGCTCAAGCAGCTCCTCCGACCCGGGAGCCTGGACTTCCTCACCTACGACACGTGGCCGACGGGCACGACGAAGCCCGACTTCAACGTCCGCTCCCTGCGCGGCAACGCGGTGCTGCGGTGGGACTATCGCCCCGGCTCCTCGCTCTACCTCGTCTGGCAGCAGGAGCGCAACGGCTTCGAGCCCTTCGGCGAGTTCCAGACCCGCCGCGACGTCGGCGCCATCTTCCGCACCGTCCCGACCAACGTCTTCCTCATCAAGGCGACATACTGGATCGGGAGATGAGCGACGAAGAACTGCTTTTGCTGTTCTTGTTGCTGGGAATAACAGAAGGCACGAAGGAGTCTTAAGCAACCCTTCGTGCCTTCGTGCCTTCTGTTCAATCGGCTAGGACGCCGTACTCGCCGGTAGCCGCAGTGTGAAGGTGCTTCCAACCCCCTCGCGGCTCTCCACGCGCAAATCTCCTCGCATCCCGCGCGCGAGGTCGCGGCTGATCGCGAGACCGAGGCCGATCCCCTCGGCGGCGCGCGTCAGGCGCTGGTCGGCCTGCACGAAGGGGTCGAAGATCGATGGAAGCTTCGCGGGGTCGATGCCGATGCCCGTGTCGGCGATCGCGATCGAGACCGTGTCGCCGGTCGCCGCCGGCGTCACCGTGATGCGGCCGCCCTCGTCGGTGAACTTCACCGCGTTGCCGAGCAGGTTGAGGAGGATCTGCTGCAGCTTGTCGACGTCGGCGCGGACGCGGAGCGCGGGGTCGCTCGCCGCCAGCACGTACGTCAGGCCCTTCGCCCGCACCTGCGGGACGATGAGCGCCTCGGCGCTCGCGAGCGCGTCGCCGACGGCGACGTCGGTGATGTCGTACGTCGTCGCTCCCGTCTCGACGCGCGTGTAGTTCAGCACCTGGTTTATGAGGCCGAGCAGGTGGCGCTGGCTCTTGCGGATGCGCGCGAGGTCGGAGCGCTGCTGCTCGGTGATCGGGCCGCGCAGCCCCATCTCCATCAGCTCCGCGTAGCCGCCGATCGCGTTGAGCGGGGTGCGCAGCTCGTGGCTCATCACCGCGAGGAACTGTCCCTTGGCGCGGCTCGCCGCCTCGGCCTCGCGCAGCAGCCGGTCACGCTCGGCCATCGCGCGGCGCTGCTCCGTCACCTCCACCGCGACGACGTTGACGCCGACCACCGCGCCGGTGCGGTCGCGGATCGGGAACCACTGCTCCACCCAGGTGCGGATCTCCCCGGGACGCGCCGGCGTCTCGCCCACCAGCTCGACGTCGCGGAGCGGCTCCCCCGTCTCGAGCACGTGGCGCAGCGGCGCCTCGGCGATGTCGGCGATCTTCGGCAGCAGCTCGCGGATCGTCCGCCCGATGTGCGCCGCGGCGGGGATGCCATTCAGCTCGGCGAGCCGCTCGTTGATGCGGCGGAAGCGAAGCTCGCGATTGACCACCGCGAGCCCGATCGGCGCGCGATCGTAGATCGTCTCGAGCTCCTGCAGCGCGTCCTGCGCCGCGCTGGACGTGTGATGGTCCAGGATGGGTTCCGCGTGTCCGGTTCTCTGCAGCACTGCGTCCTCTGTCGCCCGCTGTTCTCGCTGGCCGTCACGGTCGATGCAAACACCGTCCGGCCCCGGATCGTTCCGTCACCGGGACCGGCGAGACGACCGCGCAGCTCGAGGACCTCCGCGGGCTGGCCTCGCCCGGCTACGCTACCACTGCTGGAGGAATGGTCAAGGGTGGAAAGCACCCGACCGTCGGTACGATCCCGCACACGCAGGGCGGCCGGGACCCGTGACGCGGAACGACGGCCCGACGGCGGACCGGTCCAGCCTCGGCCTGCCCGCCGTGCGCCGCCGTTAGGCGGTCAGCGGCTCAACCGCCGTCGCGAGGCCTCGGGGCACGCGCGACCTGGCAGCCCCAGTTGGCGGCGGTGGGGGTGGACGTGTGCGCGCAGGGCGACATGGTCGCAACGCCGCTGTTCTTCGGCGCCGGCTCGACGCGGACGCCGCCGAGCGGGCGGTTCAGCATGACCATCGGCGCGTCGAGCGCATGGTCGAAGTGCCGACTGAAATAGGTCGCCATGAACTGGCGATCGAACTCCGCTTGCGCGCGCGGGCGCACCGTCACGACCTGCGGCGTCGGAAGCTGGCCGTGGATCTCGATGGTGCGCGGCGCATCGTCCTTCTTCGGGCGAGCGGTCTTCGCCTGCGCGCCGGCATCGGCGACGGCGACGGTGCAGAGCGCGATCGCGCAGACAACGACGGCATTCAGATATCGCATCGGCCTCGCGGGTCCAACCGCGGTTCTCCGGGCGAGGTGCCCTGTGGTGAACGTCCGCGGTCGAATCGCCGACCGCGCGCGCGGACGATCCTCTCGTCCTCCGATTAAGGACGCCTCAGCGGGCCGATGGTCTCAGGGTTCCGGGGCGGGCGCGGACTCACCGCCGCCGCATGACGCCCAGATAAATGACGTTTCCGTCGAGCCCCGGATTGTAGGGGGCGGTGTAGGCGTTCGAGAGGTGGTGGAACTTCCAGCCGAGCGTCCAGGCATAGCGGCCGCCGGCTCCCGCGCCCCCCGCGCCCCCCGTGCGCTCGATGCGTAGCCCGCCGCCCAGCTCGAAGGTCCCGTTCAGTCGGCGCGTCTCCGGCTCCGGCGTGTTGCGCGTGATCCAGAGGATCCCCGCCGCGGCGGCGAAGTACGG
>JABFXM010000387.1 GCA_013361745.1 Gemmatimonadaceae bacterium
AACGGCTCGCGGCGCTCGCCGACGACGAGCCGACGACCACCGAGGGGGAGCACCTCGCCCGCTGCGCGACCTGCGCGCGCGAGCGAGCCGCGCACCGCTCGCTTCGCTCACTCGCCGCCGGGGAGCGCTTCACCGCGCATCGCGACGGCGCCCCTCTCACCAGCTGGGAGTCGCTCCTACCGGCGCTGCGAGAAGAGGGACTCGTCGCCGACGCGCCGGCCACGGGCGCGGCGAACGCCGATTCGCGCGTCCTGCCACTACGGCGCCGCGTCGGGACCAGGGCGCCATGGCTGCGTGCCGCCGCCGCGGTCCTCGTCGCCGCGGTCGGGATCATGGCGGGGCGCGTCTCGGCGGGGGCGGCCCCGATTCCGGGACTCTCCCGCGCGAGCGTCGACACGCTCGTGCAGGCGGTCGCCGACACGCTGCCCGTCTTCCACTCGGCGAGCGATGCGCTCGCCGCGCTGACGCGCTACGAGCACGGCTATCAGGCGGCGGCGGCGTTCCTCGCCGAGCAGGACACGGCGTCGCGGGTCGAAGGGCGCGCGGCCTACGAAGCGCGACTCGCCACGCTCGATCAGGTGGCCGAGGTGGCGCGGCAGGGCCTGCAGGGCGCGCCGTACGATCCGGTGATCAACCGCTACTACCTCACGACCCTCAGCGCGCGGCAGGCCGCGCTCCGTCAGCTCAGCACGACGCTGCCGCCTAACGTGCAGGTGGGAGGCTACTGATGTCGCGCCGGTCGCACGGAGGGACGATGCTCTCGCGGGCGGCGGTCGCGCTCACGGTGGCCACCGCGGCGCCGGTGCTCGCGGGTGCCCAGTCGGGTGACGTGCCGGCTCCTCCCGCATCGCCGCGGGTGTGGGCCCGGGAGGCGGCGATGCGCGCGGAGGAGGATCGCGCCGGGGCGCCCGCGGGCTGGCTCGGCATCCACTACGTCTGCGAGATCGAGAGCTGGACGAAGAACCGCGAGATGTTCGTGCGCCACAACGGGCATCCGTTCGTCGCGTCGGTCGAGCCGGGGTCGCCGGCGGACCGGGCGGGGATCCAGGCCGGAGACTCGATCCTCGCCTACGACAACGAGGACGTGAACGGCCGCACGATCTCGCTGACGCGGCTGCTCCGTCCGGGGAAGCGCATCTCGGTGAAGATCCGCCGCGGGGGCGAGACGTACGAGATCCCGGTGACGGTCGCGCGAAAGACGATGTACGCCCCGGACATGGCGGCGGTCGCGCCGGGGATCCGCATCGACATCGACTCGCTCACCGGTGAGCGGCGGATCACCGTGACGCGTCCGGCCCGCGTGCGCACGATGCGCGTGCCTAACGTCATCGTCACAGACCAGATTCCGGCGGCTCCCGTCGCGCCGGCGCTCCCGGCCGCGCCCGCGATCGCGATGGTGTGGAGCACGAACACGGCCCTCGCCGGCGCCGAGCTGGCGCGGGTGACCCCGGAGCTCGGCGAGTCGTTCGGCGTCTCGAGCGGTGTGCTCGTGCTCTCGGTGGGGCCGAACACACCCGCGGCGCGCGCGGGACTCCGCGGCGGCGACGTGATCACGCGCGTCGGCGACGGAGACATCGTCACTCCCCTGCAAATGCAGCGCGCGCTCCAGCGCGCGGGCGATCAGCAGGTGAAGCTGACGGTCGTGCGGAAGCGGAAGGAGATGGTAGTCCCGCTACGCTGGTAGGGAGTAAGGAGAGTCAGGGGAGTAAGGAGAGTAAGCCCTGACTCTCCTTACTCCCCTGACTCTCCTCAGCCCCTGCGGTCATCGGCTCGAGCTTCCGCTCCTCGGGGACGAGCGACTTGTGGATGGAGAGCGCGGCGACGGCGCCGCCGGCGGCGGCGCGGATCGCGAGCTGGGGACCGGGGATGATATCGCCCGCGGCGAAGACGTTGTAGACCGAGGTGTGGTGGTGCTCGTCGACCACGATGTGCCCGCCGTCGTCGCGCTCGCAGCCGAGCTGCGCGCCGAGATCGTCGGCCGGATACTGACCGATGCTGAAGAAGATCTCCTCGACGCCGAGCGGCTCGCGTCCGTCGAAGATGAGCGAGCGGAGCTCGCCCTCGCGGAACTTGATCCCGGTGATCGGCTCCTCGATCACGGGGATGCCTAACGCGGTGAGCTTCTCGCAGTACTCGTCGGTGAAATCGGGGTCGCGGCCGTTGGTGCAGACCGTGATGTCGCGCGTCCACGTCGTGAGATTGAGCGCCATCCCGACGGCCCGGCGCCCCTTGCCGATGACGACGGTCTTCTTTCCCGTCGCCTCGTAGCCGTCGCAGTCGGGGCAGACGTGCGCGCGATCGCCGTAGATGTGCTCGAGGCCCGGGACGTCGGGCCAGACGTCCTTGACCCCGATGGCGAGGAGGAGGCGGCGGCCGGCGACCCTGCCGCCACCTTCGAGCTGTAGCTCGAAATGCTCGTCCGACCGTTTCGCGACGCAGAGGACGATGCCGTCGATGAGCTCGACGCCATGCCGGCGGCACTCGTCGCGTCCGCGTCCACGCAGCTCCGCCGGC
>JABFXM010000144.1 GCA_013361745.1 Gemmatimonadaceae bacterium
CTGCCGACCTTCGCCGATGGAATCTCGCTGCAGCGGCTGCGTGGGCGGCGGTGATCGACGGGCCGCATCGTCAGGCAGGATGCATCCGTTATCTTTGGGGCACGATCATGACCTGGAGGCGAATGTCGCGAGGATCTGCGAAGATGGCGGCGCTTGTGGCGCTCTGCGCGGCGGTGGCGAGCTGCACGTCGCGGCAATGCTGCGTCGACAGCTTGCCGGCATCGTACGGGCGCGTCTATGGCGTCGTGCGGTCGAGCTCACAGGCCCCGTTGCAGAACATCCTCGTGCAGGCGGAAGGCTCGGGTGGCGTGCTGAGTGATTCCGTGGGACACTACGCCCTCGACGTGACCGTGCGCGCGCGGCCGGGAAGCACCGTGCGCCTTCCCATCCGGGCGACGCGGCTGACGTCGAGCGGTGCGGTCGCCGATTCGGCGTGGGTGACCGCGCCGATCACCGTCTACGCGCAGCAGCCGGTGCTGGACAGCGCACAGGCGAACATCACGCTGTCCGCGACTCCCTGATCAACACAACGCGCAGGATCATCCAGACGAACCCGACGAGGTACACGTGCACCGACGCGATTTTCTCGCCGCGAGCGCCATCGCCGCCGCCGCGCCCCTCTCCCAGCTCGAGGCGCTCGGCCAGGCGGCGCCACGGCAGCACATCGAGCTGCGACGCTATCATCTGCTTCCCGGCGCGAAGCAGCAGGGCTTCATCAGGTTCGTCGGGGAGGCCGCGGTCCCGGCGATGAATCGCGCGGGGGTGGCACGCGTGGGCGCGTTCACCGTGATGTACGGCGAGAACGCGCCGTCGCTGCTGCTGGTGCTCGTGCACCCGACGCTCGAGTCGGTGGTGTCGCTGCGGGATCGCCTCGCGAGCGACGACGCGTACGCTCGCGCGGGTGCCGCGGTCCTCGACGCGCCGATGTCGGATCCCGCGTTCGTTCGCGTCGAGAGCACGCTGCTGCGCGCATTCGAGGCGATGCCCGCGGTCGAGCCGTCGCCCGCGGTCGGCAAGCCGGGGTCCCGCATCTACGAGCTCCGCACCTACGAGAGCCACAGCGACCGGGCCGCGCTCAACAAGCTGAAGATGTTCAACGCCGGCGAGGTGCCGATCTTCCGCCGCGCGGGGCTGACGCCGGTCTTCTTCGGCGAGACGCTCATCGGCGCGAAGATGCCGAGCCTCAACTACATGCTCACCTTCCCCGACATGGCGACGCGCGACGCGGCATGGTCGGCGTTCGGGAAGGATCCCGAGTGGAAGGCGCTTTCCGGCGACCCGCAGTATCGCGACAACGTGTCCGCGATCTCCGACATCATCCTGCAGCCGACGTCGTACTCGCAGCTCTGAGAAGGCGGACGGGGTCGACGCGATCTCGACGCGGAACGCGACGCACTATGTCTGGGGTGACGGCTGCGACGGGTGGCATCTCGTGCGTGCGCCAGGACTGAGCGTGATCCAGGAGCGGATGGCGCACGGCACCGCCGAGGTCCGGCACCTCCACAGCGTCGCCCGACAATTCTTCTTCGTACTCGCCGGGACACTCACGCTGGAGGTCGAGGGAGAGCGGGCGACGCTCGGCGCCGGCTCGGGACTTGAGATCGCGCCGGGCCGGGCGCACCAGGTGATGAACACGAGCGGGGAGGACGTCGAGTTCCTCGTCATCTCGCATCCCCAGGCGCAGGGTGAGCGGGAGCTCGCTCCCATGCCCTGACCGTTCGCGGGGAAACCGCGTCATCGCGCGCGCCGTAGAGGCGACAGGTGAGGCGAGCGCTCCATGCCTCAGCGAGCGTTCCCGAGGTCCGGACCAATCACGGGAGGATGGGCCGATGACTCGAAGCGCAAAGGTCTGGTGGGCAGTGGCGATCGTCTTCACGCTCGTGAACCTCGCGGGTGAAGTCTACGCCGCGATGCGCTGGGAAGTGGCGCACGCCTGCGTCCATGCAGCGGCCATGCTCGTCGGCGTGTACTTCGTCTGGCGGCTCGCTCCGGGACGCGCCGAGAGCTACTGATCGTCGCCACGGGCGGGCGACTTGCGCGACCGGCCCGGCCGCGCCACTCTACGCGGAACCAATCTCACCCGTGGAGAGCACCATGCGCCTGGCCGGGACAATCCTGATCATCATCGGCATCATCGGCCTCGTCTGGGGCGGGATCACCTACACGCGCCGGCGGGACACGGTGAGCGTCGGGCCGATCAGCGCGACGGTTCAACAGCGCGAGACCTTTCCGATCTCTCCTGTCGCGGGTGGGGTCGCGCTCCTCGCCGGGATCGCCCTCCTCGTCGCGGGCGGTCGCCGCCGGAGCTGACGCCCCCCGCATGCGGCCGCGCGCGAACGGCCCGCTATGAGGCGATCGCCCACGCAGCGGCGGCTGTACGTTCTGTCGATGATCTTCGCGATCCTCCCGATCGCGTTCTCGATCATCCGCGCCGTGAGCGCGCACATGGATCTGCGCATGATGTGGATGGCGCTCGCCTCGTTCATTGGCGCCGCGGTCGTGAT
>JABFXM010000574.1 GCA_013361745.1 Gemmatimonadaceae bacterium
GATGAGAATCGCGGCGTCGGTGTCGGCCGGGAGCGCCGGAACCACCTCGGCGAGGGCACGCGGGCCGCCGGTGGACGCGGCGATCGCGATCGCGCGCGCCGCCGAGCGGCCGCTTCCCGAGACGGGGGCGTGCGCGACGAAGCGCGGGCGGGCGAGCATCCCGACGCCCCGGAGGTTCACCTGCAGCGCGGCGCGCAGCGACTCGAGCAGGATCGCGCCGACGCTGTTGATGTCGAGGCTGATCGGCCCCGACGGCTTGCGGACGAAGTCGAGCGCCCCGAGCTCGAGGGCGCGGATCGTCGGATCGTCGCGGCCCCCGGAGGCAGCGGCGCTGAGCATCACGACGGGACGCGGCGTCTCCGACATGATGTAGCCTAACGTCTGCAGCCCGTCGAGCTCCGGCATCTCGACGTCGAGCGTGACGATCTCCGGATCGAGCGCGTGGATCTGCCGCAGCGCGTCGTGGCCGTTGCGCGCCGTGCCGATGACGCGGAAGGACTCCGAGCCGTCGATGATCTCGGTGACGACCTTGCGCATGAAGGCGCTGTCGTCGACGACGAGAACGGTGTGGCGCCTAGAGGACGAGGTCACCGGTCTTCAGCGAGCGGACCATCACGCGCCCGTCGGCGAGATGGAAGTAGACGCTGCGGCCGTGCTCTCCGCCGATGTCCTCGGCGGCCAGCGCCACCCCGGCCGCGGCGAGCGCCTGGCGCGAGGAGACGACGTTGCGCTCCCCCATGTTGATCCCGCTCCCGGGGAGGAGCGCGCCGAACATGCTGGAGCCGCCGGCGATCTTCGCGACGAAGGGTCCGCGCGCGCCGAGCTTGCGCATCTCCTCGAGGAGGAGCGGCACCGCCGTCGTCGGGAACTTCGCGCGATTGCCGGAATCGCGCGACAGTCCTTCCGCCGGAAGGAGGATGTGCGCGAGACCGCCGACGCGCGCCTGTCGGTCGTAGATCGCGATCGCGACGCACGAACCGAGGCCGATCGTCGAGAGGACGGCGTCGCCCCGGGCGACGGCGTAGTCGGCGACCTTCACGCGGAGGTCGCTCACAGCTTGCGGTAGATGCGCTCGCGCGCGTCGATCGCGGCGAAGCGGCTGCGGATATGCCCGATCAGCGTCTCGACCTTGCCGAGCACGAGGACGCCTCCGGGAGGCAGGGCGTCGTGAAAGCGCTGGAAGAGACTTTCCTGCGTCTCACGGTCGAAGTAGATCAGCACGTTGCGGCAGACGATCAGGTGGTGGCCGCCCTTGGGAGGCGGCTCGAGCAGCAGGTCCCGGCGCTCGAAGGCGACGAGCGAGCGGATCGCGGGGAGCGCTCCCGACGGATACCCGGGGGTGAAGTAGCGCTCGCGGTACTCTTTCGGAGCATCGGCAAATGCCTGCTCCGGGTAGAGTCCGCGCTGCGCCGCCTCGAGGCTCCGCTTGTCGATGTCGGTGCCGAGCACACGCACGCGCTGCGGGCCGACGGGACGGCCGGCGCGCTCACCCGCGCGATGGAAGAGCGTCGCCAGCGAGTACGGCTCCTCACCGGACGAACATCCCGCGCTCCAGACGCGCAGCTGCCCCGGGACCTCGGCGAGGAGCGCCGGCGCGATGCGATCGGCGAGGACCTCGTAGGTCTCCCAGTTGCGGAAGAGCTTCGTGACGTTGATGGTGAGCGCGTCCATCAGCTTGTCCCACTCGACCGCGTCGCCGTCGAGGATGCGCGCGTAGTCGGCGTAGGTGTGCACGCCACGCGCGCGCATGCGGACGGCGATGCGGCGACGGAGACACTTGTCCTTGTAGCTGTCGCAGCGGAACTCGCGCTCGCGCGCGATCTTCGCGGTGAGCAGCGCGAAGTCCTTGTCCTCGATCCCGTTCGTCACCGCATCACCTTGCGCACGGCGTCGAGGTTGGTGCGGACGATCTGGTTCTCGGGGTCGAGCTCCAGCGCGCGCTCCCAGCACTTCACCGCCTCGTCGCGCTCCTGCCGCTTGTAGCGGATGTTGCCGAGCTTCATGTAGACGTCGTCGCCCATCGCGGGATTGATCTTGATCGCGCGGGTGTACGCGTCGAGCGCCTCGTCGTACTGCGCGTTGCGGTACAGGTAGTCGCCCATGTTCTTGTGGAGCTGGGCGACGCTCGAGTCCTCGTGCAGCCCACGCTCCACCGTCACCGACGCTTCCTGCAGACTTCCACGACGCTCCTGCGCGACCGCGAGATTGTTGAAGAGCGGCGCCGCGTGGCCGTGGATGCCGATCCCCTCGCCGAGGAGAGCGGCGGAGCGATCGAGGTCGCCGGCGAGCGCCGCGGCGAGCGCGGCGTAGTGGAACCAGGCCGCCGCCGGTGGCCGCTTTCCCCACAGCGGTCGCGCCGCGCGCAGCGTCGCGTCCGCGGACGCGACGTCGCCCGTCCGCAGCGCGAGCACGCCGAGCGAGGTCTGCACGCGCGGGTCTGTCGAGCCTCCGCGCTCGCTCGCTTCCTCGAGGGCGGCACGCGCCTCGTCGTAGCGGCCGAGCC
>JABFXM010000049.1 GCA_013361745.1 Gemmatimonadaceae bacterium
CGAGCGTGTCGTGTCCGCGGTGCTCACCGAGGGACGAACGGAGACGATGGACGTGGCGCTCGAGCGTGCGCCCGTGATGCTCGACGCGACGGTGACCACGGCGACGCGCACCGCCAGCTCGCTCAGCGAGATCCCGGGCGCCGTCACGGTCGTGGATCGCGAAGCGGTCCAGGCGCAGGGCGCAACCGCGGCGGGGCTGGGGGAGGCGCTCGCGAAGACGGTGCCCGGACTCGGCGGCGCCACCGGCACGCAGAGCACGTACGCGCAGCCGTTGCGCGGCCGCTCGATCTCGGTGCTCATCGACGGCGTCCCGCTCTCCACGACGCGCAGCGTCAGCCGCGATCTCGCGACGATCGACCCGGCGGCAATCGAGCGCGTCGAGGTTCTCCGCGGCGCGAGCGCGATCTACGGGGATGGCGGCACGGGCGGTGTGATCAACATCATCACGCGGGCACCGGGCGCGGGACCGTTGCGTCTCACGACGGATGCGCGAATGTCCACCGCGATGGGCGCGGGCGCCGTCGGCCAGGGAACCGGCGGTCGCGTCGCCCAGACCGCCGCCGGCCGACGCGGCGGTCTCGACTTCCAGCTCGGAACCTCGTTCGAGCAGACCGGGGGCTTCTTCGACGCCGAGGGCGATCGCATCCCCCCCGACCCGTACGGACAGGGTGGGCTCGCCGACACGCGCACCTGGTCGGGGTTCGGCAAGGTCGGCGTCGGCGGCGCCGCGCAGCGGATTCAGCTCTCGTTCAACCATTACGACGCGCGGCAGGACACGCGCTGGGCGACCGTCCCCTCGCGCGACACCACGGGCAAGGCGCGCACTCGCTCCGGGCTCGAGCTCGAGACGCCGCAGGGATCGCTGCACACCGTCGGAAGCATCGACTACTCGCATGCCGCGGCTCCGCTCCTGCTTCCCGTCCTCCGCGGCAGCCGCGTGCACGCGCAGATCTTCCACCGCGATTTCGTCACCCGTTTCGGTCCGTCGCTTCGCAAGCTGAAGCGGCCGTCGACCGGGACGACCACCCCGCAGTCGTACGTGTACCAGTCGTACCTCGACACCTGGAAGACGGGTGGCCGGCTCGAGGTGACGACGCGGCTGCTCGACGCGGTCCGGGCGAGCGTGACCTGGGGCGGCGATGCGTCGCGTGAGCGCACCTTCCAGGGCATCTCGATCTTCGACAAGCCGGTGTACGACTCGAGCCAGGGCCTTCGCTTCGTGAAGACCGACGACTGGATGTGGGTCCCGCCCATGCGCACCCGCAGCCTCGCGGCGTTCGCGCAGCTCGAAGTGCACCCCATCTCCCCGCTGACCGTGCGCGGCGGCGTGCGCCACGAGCGCGATCGCGTCGACGTCGACGACTTCACGACGATCGAGGAGGTGTCGGTCGCCGGCGGCTCGCTCAGCTTCGCACCGACCGTGTACAACGCCGGGGCGGTGCTCGCGGCGGGGCGTGGCGTCGAGCTCTTCGCGAACTTCTCGCAGGGCTTCTCGCTCGGCGACATCGGGCTGGTGCTCCGCCAGGCGCCGGCCGGCTTCGTTCTCGGCGCGAAGAGCACGCGCGCCCAGGAAGTCGACCAGTACGAGGCGGGGATGCGCGGCCTCTGGTCGAGAGTCCAGGCGACCGCGTCTGCGTTCCGCAGCAGATCGGAGCTCGGATCGCAGGTGGACGGCAACCTCAGGGTCGTCCGCGCGCCGGAGCGCATCCACGGCGTCGAGACGACGCTCGACGTCCAGCCGGCGTCGCGGGTGGATGTGGGTGGCACCTTCACCTGGAGCGAAGGGGAGTTCCTCGATCCCAAGGATTCGTCCTGGAAGGCGCTGAACGGTTTCCGCATCTCGCCGGCCAAGACCACGGCCTACGTCGCGGCGCGTCCGCTGTCGCGTCTCACGACGCGCTTCCAGATGGTGCACTCGGGAAATCGCGACGCGGCGTTCCTCGACCGCATCTCCAACGGCGGCCGGCGAGTGCACGAGTACACGACCTTCGATCTACTCGGCACGCTCGGCGTGGGCAGCGGCGGCACGCTCTCCGTCGGCGTCGAGAATCTGCTCAACCGCCAGTACTTCACGACCGTCGCGCAGCTCATGACGACCAACACCGACGCGAGCCGGGCGGCTGCGCGCGGCCGGGTGCTCTCGGTCGGCTACCGCGTTGAATACTGAAGTTCAGCGAACGGACGAGGCCAGCGCCTACGGTGCCGACCGTGGGCGCGGGCCCCGGACGACCGCGCCTAACGCGCGCCGACGGTCGGTACGGCCGGCGCTCCGCCGCCTCCATCGCTGGCTGGGCGTCGCCGCCGGCGTGCTGCTCGTCGTCACGGGGCTTTCGGGGAGCGTGCTCGTATTCCGACGGGAGATCGACGCCGCGCTGAATCCGCGCCTGCTGCGGGCGGAGCCGGCGGCGTCGCGCGTGCCGCTGCAGCGGATCCTGAACGGCGTGCGGCGGCAGTACCCGGACGTCCCCCCGACACGCGTGCGTATGCCGCGCTCACGTG
>JABFXM010000541.1 GCA_013361745.1 Gemmatimonadaceae bacterium
GGCGATTATAAAGGATCTGGCACTCCGTGAGAGGGAAAAGTGTCGATCCGGAATTTTCAGCGCTTTGCGCGCAGTGACACGACCGCCGCCGCCGTGCTCCATCGGTATCGGTTTGCCGGCGGGCTCGCACGAGGGCCGCTGCCCGTGGCGCGGTGTCCGCGGTGTGCGACGCCGAACGCATATGGCCTCGCCGACGGGCGCTGGCGCTGCGGGGCCTGTCGCTACACGTTCGGCCTCTACACCGAGACGTGGCTCGAGGCCTGTCGCCTCTCGCCGCTCACCTGGCTCTGGGTCATCAAGCTGTTCGAGCTGGAGCTGGTGGCCCAGCAGGCCGGCGTGCAGCTCGGGCTCAGCTATCCGACCATCCTGCGCGCCTTCACGACGATCCGCCGCGCCTTGCTCGCCGCCGCCGAGCCGACGCTCTTTCACGCCGATGTCGAGGCCGACGAGAGCTACTTCGGGCCGCGGCGCGCGCGGCGCAGTCGCGGCGATCCCAAGAACGGCGGCCGCTCGACGCCCCACAAGATCCCGGTCTTCGGGATCCTCGAGCGGCATGGCCGTGTCCAGGTCACCGTGGTGCGGGATTGCAGTGCCGAATCGCTGCTGCGGGAGACGCTGCGCACGGTCAAGCGGGGGAGCCTCGTGTACACCGATCGCTGGGGCGGCTACGACACCCTGACCTTCTGCGGGTACCGGCATCTGCGGGTCGATCACGGGAAGCGCTTCAGCCGCCCGAGTGCCACGGGCAAGGTCCACATCAACGGGCTCGAAGGCTTCTGGAGCTATGCCAAGGGGAAGCTGCTGAAGCATCACGGGGTGAGCCCGCGCCGGTTCCCGTTGTACCTCTACGAAGCGCAGTTCCGCTACAACCACCGCCACGAGGATCTCTTCGACCTGTTGCTCAAGATCCTCGTGCAGCCGGTGCCAGATCTTTGATAATCGCCTGAACGGATTCTCACGGATTCGTCTATGGGGCTATGTGGCTCGAGATGGTCTCGCCCCGCATGCTCCAACGCAGTAGTCCGGAAGATCCGTGACGATCCGTGCCGATTGTAGTTCCCCGGTTGCTGCCAGCTTTCGCGGGCGACTAACGGGCAAGGGCTCGGTCGCCCAGGCTCAAACTCCCAGCCCGCCAGCGAGGAGCTCCGACCCGCGCACGGAGCGATCCGATGCCAATACAGCCGAGCCAAGGCGCAGACGCAGACTACCGCCAGCGGAAGATCTTCAGCGCCACGCTGAACGCCACGAGAAGCCAGGCGCCGAGCACCAGCAGCTCGCTGCCTAACGCTCCGAGCCCGGCGCCCTGGAGCATCGTCGCCCGCAGCGCGTCCACCGTCGCCGTGAGCGGGAGCGCGCGGATCAGCGGCTGGAACGCCGCCGGGAAGTTCGATGAGGAGAAGAACACCCCGGAGAAGATCCACATCGGCATCATCACGAGGTTCGTGATCCCCGACGCGCCCTCGATGGTCGTCGCGCGCGAGGAGATCAGGAGCCCGATCGCGCTGAACGCCAGCGCCGCGACGACGCAGACCACCGCGAGCGTCGCGAAGGAGCCGCGCACCGGCACTCCGAACACCCAGCGGCCGAAGGCGACCAGCACCGCGACCTCGGCGACGAGGAACAGCATCCGCGAGGTGAGGAAGGAGAGCAGGTACTCGCTCCGCGGCATCGGCGTCGCGACGAGGCGCTTGAGCAGCTTCTTGTTCCGCGCCGAGACGACCGAGAAGGCTATCGACCAGACGCCGCTTCCCATGATGTTCATCCCGAGCAGCCCGGGGATGAGGAAGTCGATGTAGCGCGAGCCGCGCGTCTGCACCGTCGCCTCGCGCACCGCGATCGGATCCTGCCGCCCCGCCGCGCGCTGCAACGTCTCGTCGACGAGCGAGCGCGCCGAGCGCGCGTCGGGACGCGAGGGATCGAAGCGGTAGACCGCGCCGCCGGCCGCGTCGCGCGCGACGACGAGGGCGACCCCGCCGGTGCTCAACGCGCGCGCGGCCGCGCTGTCGTCGGCGAAGCTCTCGACGATAAGGCCACGCGAGGTGCGCAGCGCCTCCGCCGTCTGCCGCGCCGCCGGCGTCGTCCCGACCACGCCGACGCGCACCGTCTCCGGTGGGCGGTTGCGGAAGGCGATGCCGAGTCCCGCCGCGAGCAGCAGGGGAAAGACGAAGGTCCAGAACACCGCCTCGGGCTCGCGGATGAACTCGCGGAATCGAACGAGGCTCAGCTCGATGATGGCCGAGCGGTGGTCGCGCGCGTCAGGCATCGCGGAGCGCTCGCCCGGTGAGGGTGACGAAGACGTCCTCGAGCGTCGGCGAGTGCGTTCGCAGCTCGCTCACCTTCGCGTCGCGCGAGCGCAGCTCCTCGAGAAGGAGCGGGATCGCCTGGTGCGGCGCGGAGACGTGCAGCTCCCATCCTCCGTCGCCCGCGCGCGGCGGGTGCGTCGCACCCGACGCGCGCGCGATGGCGTCGAGCGCGCCCGCGTCGAGCGCTCCCTCC
>JABFXM010000252.1 GCA_013361745.1 Gemmatimonadaceae bacterium
GGGCGCTCTCGCCGCCGGTCGCGGCGCGGGAGGAGCCGGCGCTTCGCGCGGGACCCCGCCGCTCCCTCCGCCACCACTGATCCCGCGCAGCACCTCTTCCAGTGCGAGCGTGCGGTCCATCAGCGCCAGCCGCACGAGCAGCGTCTCGAGGAGCAGTTGCTGCTGGCCGCTCTTCCGGAAGCGCGGCTCCAGCTCGCCTAACGCGTTGAGCATGCGGAGCAGGTCGCCGGGCGAGAGGCGTCCCTTGCGCGCGGCCAGCGCCTCGCGCATCGAGTCGGAGGCGTCCGCCGCCTCCCCGCCGAGCTCGATCGCCAGCTGCGCCCGCAGCACGTCGGCGAGGCCGGTGAGCAGTCCCCCGAAGTCGATCCCCGCCTCGGCGAGGCGACCGACTGTCGTGAAGACGTCGGCGCCGCGTCGCTCGGCGACGATGTCGAGCAGCGCGAGATACTCGTCCTCGGGGACGAGGCCTAACGCTTCGCGCACGCGTTCCGTCGTGAGGCGTCCCTCCCCCATCGCCAGCGCCTGGTCGGTGAGCGAGAGCGCATCGCGCATCGAGCCGTCGGCGGCGCGGGCGATCATCGCCAGCGCGTCGGCGTCGAACGCGACACCCTCCGACTCGAGCACCGTCGCCAGGCGCGCGCGGATCTCGACTGCGCCGATCCGCTTCAGGTCGAAGCGCTGCAGGCGGCTGAGCACCGGCGCCGCCGCCTGGGCGATCTTCTGCGGCTCGGTCGTCGCGAAGACGAAGACGACGCGCGGCGGCGGCTCCTCGAGCACCTTGAGCAGCGCGTTCCACGCCTCGCGCGTCAACATGTGCGCCTCGTCGACGATGTAGACCTTGTACCGCTCGTCGCCAGAGGGCGCGTACATCGCGCGCTCGCGCAGGTCGCGTGCGTCGTCGACGCCGCGGTTGGAAGCCGCGTCGATCTCGACCACGTCGAGCGAGGCATCGCCGCGCCAGATCCGCAGGCAGCTCGCGCACTCGCCGCACGGCTCGCCCTCGGCACTGCGGTTCTCGCAGTTCAGCGCCATCGCGAGGACGCGCGCCAGCGTCGTCTTCCCGGTCCCGCGCGGGCCGCAGAGCAGATAGCCGTGCGCCACGCGCCCACGAGCGATCGCGCCCTTGAGGGTGTTCGAGACGTGCGATTGGACCGCGACGGACGCGAAGTCCTTCGGGCGGTACTTGCGAGCGAGCGCTAGCACGGTCGGGGGGACGGGGATCGCGGGTGGGGAGGGCGAAATATACCCCCCGCGCGCCGCCCCGGCGACCCGCGACGCCGCGGCGCTATCGGGCCGCGACGTTGATGATCGGTAGCAGCTTGAAGGGGGCGCGGTTGCTCTTCGCGTAGTTGAGTACACCGAGCTGCACGCCGTGCAGGCTGCGTGCGTAGTTGAACACGCCGATCGTCAGCCCGCGCTGCGTCCCCTTCACGTGGTTGAAGGCGCTGACGGACACGCCCTGGAAGGTCCCGTCCTCGATGCGCATGTACGCGGGGGCGACGACGAGCGCCTTTGCGCTCGACGCGCCCACCGCCGGCGCGATCGCCGCGCCTTCGATGCGCGGCGCGCCGATCCCGACCCCGGCGATCGAGAGCCAGCGCAGCGTCCCCCCGGAGCCGACCCCGACACCGGCGATGGTGATTCCATTCACGTCCTCGCCGGCACCGACGCCGATCCCGGCGATGGTCAGTCCGGTGAGGCGCTCGCCCACGCCGACCCCGACGCCTCCGATGGCGATGCCCCGCAGATCCTCGCCGCTGCCGACACCGAGACCACCGATCGCGAGGCCGGTGATCGACTCCCCGCTCCCCACTCCCGCGCCGCCGACGAGGATCCCGCGCGCCCCCTGCCCCGCACCGACGCCGAGGCCACCGATCGCCAAGCCTTCGACGCGTCCCCCGGAACCCGCGCCCAATCCTCCGATCGCGATTCCTTCGACGTCCGAGCCCGCGCCGACACCCAGCCCGCCTAACGCGACGCCGGTGACGCTGCCGCCGGAGCCCACGCCGAGCCCGCCCACCATGATCCCGCGCAGCCGCCGCCCCGCGCCGAGCCCGAGCCCGCCGACGCCGATCCCGTCGATCGAACGGTCCGCGCCGACGCCGAACACTCCCGCCGCGAGCCCGGTGATCCTCGACGCTCCGGTCGCGGGGAGGCCGAGCGCGACTCCGTTCACCTCGCCGCGGAGATCGTTCTGCGGCGTCCACACCGTGATATTGATCCCGTGGACGTCGAAGTCGGCGTCGTCGCGGAAGTTGAGGCGGATGCCGATCACGCGCGGCACCGGTCCGATGCCGACCCCGACGTCGTTGACGGTGAGCGGCAGTCCCCGGGACTGCGCATCGACGGAAACGAGCGGCGCGGCGAGAAGCGCGAGAGCGCCGAGGAGGAAAGGAGCGCGCGTCATGAGAGTGACTCCGTCTTGGGGGAAGGAGGGAACCCCGACTCTACGCGCGTCACCGAGCGCGGTTTCACCTCGCGGCGACGAGGAGCG
>JABFXM010000095.1 GCA_013361745.1 Gemmatimonadaceae bacterium
CGGGCGGGGGAGTTCCCGCGATGGAGCGGGCGCTGAGGGAACGGTGTCGTCGCTGCTTCGGCTGTGAATAACAGAAGGCACGAAGGACTGCTTTGCTGTGAATAACAGTAGGCACGAAGGCACGAAGCTGTTGTCCTCAAAGCCTTCGTGCCTTCGTGCCTTCTGTTCAATCAGCAAGAGCAAAGGAATCTTCGTCACCGCTTCGTGTCCTCAGCGAAACCAGCGAGAGCATCGGAAAGGGCCGAGGGGGTAGTGCAGTGCCTAACGATCGTCGCCGCTGCGGATCGTCGGAGAGGGGTCGGCCCGTCTCCACCGGAGCGTCGGCCTCCGGCTCCGCAAGATCTTTCGGCGGGACGAAGGCAGTAGTATCGTGGGCTCCCGCCGACCGGCGCCGGTCGGCAGGCTCGAGCGCGCGCTTCGGCGATTCGTTATGATCCGGCACGCCCGATGCACACGTGTTTGCGGGCAAGGACGCGCGTCGCTCGCGTCCGGTTCGATGGAGTTGGTCAGGACGGTCGCGCTCGCGCCGCCGCCGATGGTCCCTCCGAGCTTTTTCCCAAAGGCAAAGCAGTCAAAGCAGTTACGAGAATCCGCCACGCGCACGGGCGGGCGCTTCGCCATTTCGCTCGAGCGGGCGCCGGAGGAATGTGGATAGTCGCGCGCGCCGCGGTGGAAAGCCGAGATCGCTGCGAGATTCGTGATGTTGATATCGTAACTGCCGTCGTCGTAGGCGTTTGGGCGATCACTGGCGCGGAAACACGAACCCCGCTACAATGCGCGCCCGCACGAGAAACCCGGTTGTCGGTTGTCAGTTGTCGGTCGGGCGCACGCGCTCGTCGTAGTCGAATCACTTGCCTCACTCGCGGTCCGCGGGCCGCTGCCGTTCATTACCGTTTTCCGTACGAGGTGCTGCAGATGTCCCTCCCCACCAACCCCCCGAGCGGCCCCGTCACCCTCAGCCAGAACGCGCGCACCGTGCTCGCGAAGCGTTACCTGGTGAAGGACGAGACAGGGAAGCCGGTGGAGAGTCCCGAAGATCTGTTCTGGCGCGTCGCGACCGTGGTCGCGGAGGCCGACCGCCGATACGGGGCGAGTGAGGGAGGGGTCAACGCCGTCGCCGAGGAGTTCTACGCGCTGATGACGCAGCGCCGCTTCGAGCCGAACTCCCCGACGCTCATGAACGCGGGCCGTCCCCTCGGGCAGCTCTCGGCGTGCTTCGTCCTTCCCGTCGAGGATTCGCTCTCGAACGGGCAGAACGGCATCTACGACACCCTCCGCTCGATGGCGATCATCCATCAGAGCGGCGGCGGCACCGGCTTCTCCTTCTCGCGTCTGCGGCAGAAGGGGGCGATGGTGCGCTCGACGACCGGCGTCGCGAGCGGACCCGTCTCCTTCATGAAGCTCTACGACGCGAGCACCGACGCGGTGAAGCAGGGCGGGACGCGCCGCGGCGCGAACATGGGAATCCTCCGCGTCGACCATCCGGACATCCTCGAGTTCATCGCCTGCAAGGAAGACCTGACGCAGGTGACGAACTTCAACATCTCGGTCGCGGTGACGACCGAGTTCATGAACGCGGTGAAGAGCAAGTCCGACTACCCGCTGCGCGACCCGAAGACGCACAAGGAAGTCGGCCGGCTCGACGCGAACATGGTGTGGGACAAGATGATCCTCGGCGCCTGGCGGACGGGCGAGCCGGGATGCTTCTACATCGACGAGGCGAACCGCTTCAACCCGGTGCCGCACCTCGGCAACTACGAGGCGACGAATCCGTGCGGCGAGCAGCCGCTGCTGCCCTACGACGTCTGCAACCTCGGCAGCATCAACGTCGGGCTGTACGTGAAGGATGGCGTGATGGATTGGGACGCCTTCCGGCGCGACATCCATCTCAGCACGCATCTGCTCGACAACATCATCGACGTCAACAAGTACCCGCTCCCGGAGATCGACGCGCTCTCGAAGCGCATCCGTCGCATCGGACTCGGGATCATGGGCTTCGCGGACATGCTCGTCCGCCTCGGCATCGCCTATGATTCGCCGGAAGGCGTGGAGATGGGGCGCCGGGTGATGGAGTTCCTCGACGTCGAGAGCAAGAAGGAGAGCGAGCGGCTGGCGAAGGAGCGCGGCGCATTCCCCGAGTGGGCGCGCAGCATCTGGGGTCCGGACGAGACCTGCGCCCGCGACGCCGAGGGCAAGCGCATCCGTCCGATGCAGATGCTCCGCAACTGCAACGTGACGACGATCGCGCCGACGGGGACGATCTCGATCATCGCCGGCTGCTCGAGCGGTCTCGAGCCGCTGTTCGCCGTCGCGTTCATGCGCAACCAGGCGGGCGTGATGATGCCCGACGTGAACGAGGACTTCGTCGCGATCGCGAAGCGCGAGGGCTGGTACAGCGAGGAGCTCATGGAGCGCATCGCGAAGACCGGCACCGTCGAGCATCCGGAAGTGCCGAAGAAGTGGCAGCGCGTCTTCGTGACGGCCAACCTGATC
>JABFXM010000014.1 GCA_013361745.1 Gemmatimonadaceae bacterium
TCGAGACGCGAACGACCGTCGCGCCAGGGGGCTCGATTGCGCGCAGCCGCGCCCAGACATCGCCGTCCACCGCCGCAACGTCGCCGAGCGTCGCCAGCTCGCGCCGCTGCGCCGCGACGAGCGGCTCGTTGCCGGCGAGCCGCGCGAGGACGAGCGGCCCGTCGCCGACGTTCAGCGCGCGCGCGATCGCACCGTCCACCACCTCGATCGCCCACGCCGCGAGCGGCAGCGCGTGCAGTCGCGCCAGGACATCCGCGGTCGCGCGCGGCTGCGCGGGGAGCGCGAGCGCGACGGTCAGGTCCTGCTCGGGGAGCGCGCGCAGGCGAAGCGTCGCCTCGGTGATGACGCCGAGGGTCCCCCACGAACCGATCGCGAGTCGCGTCAGGTCGAAGCCCGCGACGTTCTTCACGACGCGTCCCCCGCCGCGCGCGATCGTGCCGTCGCCGGTCACCAGCTCGACGCCGAGCACGTTGTCGCGCGGCGTTCCGAAGGCATGCGCGAGCGGACCGGCGGACGCGGTCGCGAGCGTCGCGCCGAGCGTGCCCTTCTCGTCGCCGAAGGGATCGAGCCCGATGCACTGCCCGTTCGCGCGCGCCGCCGCCGCGAGCGAGGCGAGCGATGCCCCCGCGCGCGCAGTCATCGTCAGGTCGCCGGGGACGTATTCGACGATCTCGGCGTCGCGCACCTCGAGCTTCCGATCGGCGACGACGGGATGCATCGCGTCGAGCCAGGTCCCGGCGCCGACGACGCGGAGCGGTGTTCGCGACTGCTGCGCGGCGCGGATCTCCTCGCGCAGTCGCAGCGTCTCCTCGCGCAGCCGGCCGCCGGGCGCCTCGGGTACCGGCACGACGCTCGGCTCCCGATCGACGGGTGCGGTCGCGATCGCCGCGTGCCGGCCCCACTCGCGGCACGAGTGCACGGGCACGACCTTCCCCGGGTTCGCGCGACGCTCCGGGTCGAAGACGTCGCGCAGCCGGCACATCGTGGCGAGCGAGTCCTCGGAGAAGACGAGCGGCATGTAGCCGAGCTTGTCGAGGCCGACTCCGTGCTCGCCGGTGATCGTGCCCCCGGCCTCGATGCAGACGCGCATCACCTCGCCCATCGCTTCCTCGACCCGCCGCGCCTCGTCCGGATCGGTCGCGTCGTAGGGGATGTTCGGGTGCAGGTTGCCGTCACCGGCGTGGAAGACGTTGCACACCGTCACGCCGTGGCGCTCGCCGATCGCGCGGATCGCGGCGAGCGTCTCGGGGAGCTTCGTCCGCGGCACCACTGCGTCCTGCACCACGAGATGCGGCGCGACGCGTCCCATCGCGCCGAACGCCTTCTTTCGTCCCTGCCAGAGTCGCGCGCGTTCGTCCGCGTCGCTCGCGATGCGCACCCCGCGCGCCCGCGCCTCGCGGCAGATCGCCTCGACGCGCCGCGCGTCGGCGTCGATTCCCGCCGCGAGACCGTCCACCTCGATCAGCAGCACCGCCGCGGCGTCGGTGGGATAGCCGGCGGCGTAGACGCTCGCCTCGACGGCGCGAATGGTCGGGTTGTCCATCATCTCGAGCGCGGCGGGAACGATCCCCGCGGCGATGATCCCCGAGACCGCGCGCGCCGCGTCGTCGACGTCCATGAAGTCGGCGAGCAGGGTGCGCACCGCCTGCGGGTCGCGCGTCAGCTTCACCGTCGCGTCGAGCACGACGCCGAAGCATCCCTCGGAGCCGACGAAGGCGCCAAGGAGATCGTAGCCCGTGCTCTCGCCCGTCGGGTTGCCGAGCTTCACGACCTCGCCGTCGGGGAGGACGACGGTGAGCGCGAGGATGTGGTTGAGCGTGACGCCGTACTTCAGGCAGTGCGGGCCGCCGGCGTTCTCCGCGACGTTGCCGCCGATCGTGCACGCCGCCTGGCTCGACGGGTCGGGCGCGAAGTGCAGTCCCTGCCCGGCGAGCGCGCGCGTGATGACCGCGTTCACGACCCCCGGCTCGACGATCGCACGCGCATTCTCCGCGTCGACGTCGATGATGCGCGTCAGCCGCTGCAGGCCGAGGAGCACGACGCCGTCGGCGAGCGCGCCGCCGGAGAGTCCCGTGCCCGCGCCGCGCACCACGAATGGCGCGTGCAGCTCGGCCAGCGCCCGCACGACCTTCACGACCTCGTCGCGCGTTCCCGGAAAGACCGCGATCGCCGGATGCTTGCGGTAGCCCGGCAGCCCATCGGCCGTGTAGGTGAGCAGCTCGTTCTGTCGCACGAGCACGCGGCGCTCGCCGACGATGGAGGCGAGGCGGGAGCCGATCGTCTTCGCGGGGAGCGCGGCGCCGGCGGCTTGCGGTGACTCGAGGTGGGCGGAAGCGGACACCCTCGCAAGATAGAGCGAGGGGCAGAGGGCGACTAGCGAGCCTCGTCCGGGGTCGCGCGCTTCCCTCCGATCGGCTCCGGCGCGACGAGCTGCACCGCGTCGCGCTCAACGCTGTAGCGAAGCGGCGCGTCCAGCGCACGGATC
>JABFXM010000124.1 GCA_013361745.1 Gemmatimonadaceae bacterium
GCGGCACCGTTCGCCGCTGACGCCGATCTGAAACGAACGCGCGCCCGCCTAACGGCGGGCGCGCTTTCGTTTTGGTGTGCTTGTGCTCAGCCGACCGGCGACCCGGCCGTGGCCCCGCGCTGCACGGGCAGTCCGGCCGCGACCCAGCCCTTGTAGCCCGTCTCGAGGTCGGCGACGTTCTCGAACCCCGCCGCCTGGAGGATCGACGCCGCGATGATCGAGCGAGTTCCGCTCTGGCATTGCAGCACGATCGGCTGGTCGCGCGGAATCTCCTCGAGGCGATCGGGGAGGCTCGCGAGCGGGAGATTCGGGACACCGGGAAGATGCCCCGCCGCCCACTCGTGCACCGCGCGCACGTCGAGCACGTACGGCTCGTCGGTCTCCATGCGCCGCGCCAGCTCCCTCGGCGATACGCGCTCGACCCGTTGCGCGCCCTCGCGCCCCGCGAGCTCGCGGGCCGCCTCCGGCAGCGCGAACCCGACGACCTGTTCGAAGCCGATCATCGCGAGCTGGAGCGCGATGCGTCGCGCCGTCGGCTCGTCGTTCGCGATGAGCGCGATCTTCTGGTCGCCATCGAGCAGTGAGCCGGTCCACTTGAGCACCGACGCGCCGGCCGGGATCGCGATCGCGCCGACCAGGTGTTCGCGCGAGAACTCCGCCGTCGAGCGCGTGTCGACGGCGACCGCGCCCTCCGCCCGTCGTGCCGCGAGCGCGGCGGCGTCGAGGCGGGGCAGCGCGCGCGTCTCGCCGAGTATCGCCGGACCGTCGCGGTTGATCCGCTTCATCCGCGCGAAGGAGCGCGGCGGATCCGTCAGGCCGTCGAGCGCCGCGGTCAGGAACTCCTCCTCGTCGTCGATCCCGAACGCCCAGCCGAAGCGCCGCTCGTAGCCGAGCGTGCTCTGTGGGACCGCGCCGAGGACCTTCCCGCAGGCGGAGCCGGCGCCGTGCCCCGGCCAGACCTGCAGCCAGTCGGGAAGGGCGGAGATCCGCCGCAACGACCCGAACATCTGCCGCGCGAGCGACTCCGCCGACCCGCGCTCGCCCGCGACGCGTTCGAGCAGGTCGGGCCGCCCGACGTCCCCGACGAAGAGAAAATCCCCGGAGAGAATGCCCATCGGCTCGTTCGCGCCCGCCGTGTCCGTGACGACGAACGATACGTGCTCCGGCGTGTGTCCCGGCGTGTGTATCACATCGAGGCGAATGTCGCCCACCTCGATGCTGTCCCCATCGCGCAGGAGCCGCACACCGTCCGCGTCGGCGAAACCGTAGCGCCACTCCGGTGGCCCTTCGTCCGAGAGCGAGAGCTGCGCTCCTGTGCGGTGCGCGAGCTCGCGTGCACCCGACACGAAGTCCGCGTGGATGTGCGTCTCGGTCACGTGCGCGATGCGCGCGCCCTCGGCCTTCGCGGCCGTCAGATACTGCTCGACGTCGCGGTTCGGGTCCACGACGATCGCGTCGCCGGTGCGCTGACAGCCGATCAGGTAGCTGGCCTGCGCCAGCGCGTCGTCGTAGAAGCGGCGGAAGAGCATTGTGGTGCGGGCTCGGATGCGTGGAGTGCTGCCGCACACAGAGTGACCGAGTCCCCGTTTGGGGTCAAGAGGCTCGATGCCCGACGCTGGCTTTCGCCCGGCGACGCGGCTACCTTTCGCCATGGCGACCACGATTCCTTCATCGAGCCGGCCCGCTGCCCCGGAACGCTCCGGAAGCGGGCCGTCGCGCATTCAGGAGCCCTCCAGCGGTCATGCGCGCGTGCGCGCGGAGCTGGCGCTCACCTTCGACGACGTCCTCCTCGCGCCGAGTCACTCGCTGACCCACCCGCGCGACGTGAGCACGGTGTCTCGCTTCACGCGCGGGATCACCCTCAACGTTCCCCTCGTCTCCGCGGCGATGGACACCGTCACCGAGGCCGAGATGGCGATCGCGATGGCGCGCGCCGGTGGCATCGGGGTGCTGCACAAGAACATGTCGATCGATCGCCAGTCGGCGGAGGTCGATCGCGTGAAGCGCTCCGAGAGCGGGATGATCATGAATCCGATCACCCTCAATCCCGATGCGACGCTGCGCGAGGCGAGCGCGCTGATGCACCGCTTCCGCATCTCCGGCGTTCCGGTGGTCGATCGCGATGGAAAGCTCGTCGGCATCATCACCAATCGCGACCTGCAGTTCGAGCGCGACCTCGATCGCCCGCTGCGCGACGCGATGACGAAGGACAAGCTCGTCACCGCCCCCGTCGGCACGACGCTCGACGAGGCGGAACGCATCCTCGGCCGCAATCGCATCGAGAAGCTTCCCGTCGTCGACGCCGAGGGAAAGCTCAGCGGATTGATCACGGTCAAGGACATCCACAAGCGACGCCAGCACCCGAGCGCGAACAAGGATCGGCACGGCCGGCTGCGCGTCGCCGCCGCGGTCGGCTCGGGCGGCGACGTCGTCACGCGCGCGAAGGCGCTCTGCGACGCCGGCGTCGACGTCCTCGTGAGCGA
>JABFXM010000568.1 GCA_013361745.1 Gemmatimonadaceae bacterium
CGGCTCGCTGCCTAACGCGACCGTCGCCGGCTCGCCGCGCCCGATCGCCCTCGCCGCCGAGCACGCGCTCGGCCACTGGGCGGGAACGCTCGTGGGGCTCGCGGCGATCGCCGCGGCGCTCGGCACCCTCAATGGCTGGATCCTGATGTCGGGTCGCATCCCGCTCAGCGCCGCCGAGGACGGCCTCTTCTTCCGCCCCCTCGCCGCGATCCATCCGCGGTTCCACACGCCCGCCGTCGGCCTCGTCGTCGGCGCGGTCGTGACGAGTGCGATGCTGACGCTCTATTTCTCGCAGACGCTGCTCGAGGCGTTCGACTTCATCGTCCTCCTCGCCGTCCTGACGACGCTCCTCCCGCATCTCCTCGCCACCGCCGCCGAGTTCGCGCTCGCGGGCCGGGGCGCGGCGCGCGTCCGCGGCGACCGCGTCGTCGCCGCCATCGCCTTCCTCTTCGTGCTCTACACCATGTACGGCGTCGGCTGGAGCGTCATCGGCTGGGGGACGCTGCTGGTGCTCGGCGGACTTCCGCTGTATCCGTTGCTGCGTCGAGCTCCTCGAATCTGAGGCTGGAGGCTATATGCTGTAGGCTGGAAGCGACTACGAGAACGAAGACCGTTGCAGCTCCGCCGTCGCCGACCGCGTCGAGCCTACTGCCTCCAGCCTATCGCCTCCAGCCTCCCGCCACGTAGACTCCTCCCGGCGTACCATGCCCCTGCATTTCCCCTTCGATCCCGACATCTCCCGCGCCTCGACGATCCCCGCGCGGCTGTACGTCGATCCCGTCTACCTCGAGCTGGAGCGCGAGAAGATCTTCGCGCGAACGTGGCAGCTCGTCGGACGTGTGGAGCAGGTCGCGCAGTCGGGGCAGTTCTTCACCACCGAGGTGGCGGGGGAATCGCTCGTCGTGCTGCGCGACGGCGACACGCTGCGCGGCTTTCACAACGTCTGCCTTCACCGCGCGGGCCCCGTCGCGTATGGCTGCGGCAGGCGGCAGACCCTCCAGTGCAAGTACCACGGCTGGACGTACAACCTGAAGGGACAGCTCCTCAACGCGCCCGAGATGGAGGGCGTCGAGCGCTTCGAGACGCGCGACTTCCGCCTCCAGCCGGTGCAGGTCGCGACGTGGGGACCGCTGGTGTTCGTCAACGTCGACCCCAAGGCGCCGCCCCTCGCCGACTTTCTCGAGGACATCCCGCAGCGCGCCGCGCACCTCCATCCCGAGCGGATGCGATGGGTGATGCGCAAGGACTACGAGATCGCGTGCAACTGGAAGGTCTACGTCGACAACTATCTCGAGGGATACCATCTCCCGGTCGTGCACCCTGGCCTGCACAAGGAGCTCGACTACGACCGGTATCGCGTCGAGCCGCATCGCTACTACTCGCTCCAGCACGCGCCACTGCGCCCTGTCCCGCCGCACCTCGCCGCGCAGCGGCAATACGTCCCGACGACGCCCGAGGAGCAGGCGCAGTATTACTGGCTCTTTCCGAACACGATGCTCAACGTGTACCTCGGCCAGGTGCAGACCAACGTCGTCCTGCCGTCAGGCAGCGACCGCTGCGTCGTGATCTTCGAGTGGTTCGCGCTCGAGCCGCCCGCAGACCCCGCGGCCGATCCCGGGTGGTCGAAGCTCGTCGGCTTCAGCGACGAGATCCAGGCCGAGGACATCGAGATCTGCGAGGCGGTGCAGAAGAACCTGCGCTCGCGAGTGTACGACCGCGGGCGCTATTCGGTGAAGCGCGAGAACGGCGTGCATCACTTCCATTCGCTGCTTCACGAGTTCATGACGTGATCGTGCACGCACGGACAGTGTGACCGAGTGACCGGTCAGAGTGTCCGCCCCGGTTGCGATGTGACGCGACTAACATTTTATAAGTCCTTGTCTCGCAATCGAATAAACACGCGGCTGTCGTGGCGCCTGGTTTGCCTTAGGGCGGGCCGGAGCGACGAGGCTCCCGAGGGCCGACAGTCGTCGGTCCGGCCCGGGAATTCCCCCCAAATGTTCGGGGATCCATTCATGAAGACGTTTCTCGATACTCCGCCGCGCAAGCTCATCGTCGCCTTCGCGGTGGTGATGGCGGCGCTGGCCCTTGCCAGCTGCGCCACCGACGGCTCCTCGCCGGCAACTCCGGTCGCTCCCACCGTCTCATCCTTCGATCTCGGCTCCTCCGGCCCGAGCGCGAGCTCCACGTCCGTCGCGGATTCCCTCCAGGCCTGGAAGGACCGCGAGAAGGTGCGCATCGCCTTCGAGGCGGCGCGCAGCGTCCCCGTCTACGACTCGCTGCACGCACTGTGGCAGGCGATGCAGACGAAGGGGCACGCACGTCCCAATCGCGCGACGACCGTCGCGACGTGCGAGCCGCTGCCGTACGCCGCCGACGTGCAGATCGTCGGACCCGAGGGCGCGATGTTCAACGTCGGACCGCACCGGTTCTACATCCCGAAGGGCGCGATCACCGAGCCCACGGTCATCACGGTCGAGCTCCCGGTGGCCGACCACGCCGAGCTGGATTTCTCGCCGCACGGCCTGCACTTCGGGACGTCGTACGTCCTGCTCGACTACCACAAGTGTGACGTCGGCAGCAGCAAGAACCGCGACGTCGTCTACACGGACGACAGCTACAACATCGTCGAGAAGCCGGCGTCGTACGATGCGAAGAGCTACTCGAGCGTCTGGGCGGCGATCAATCACTTCTCGCACTACGTCGTCGCGTACTGAGCGGCGAGCGATGAGCGAAAAGGAGATGGAGCGTACGGGCGGCGGGACGCGATTCGACAGCGTCCCGCCGCTCGTCACTGCACAGGACCTGATCCGGAGCGGTCGCGGTCAGGAGCTCGGTGGTCGTCTCAACGAGGCGGGACAGGACTACGAAGCCGCGGTCGCAGCGGCCGAGCGTGACGGCGAAGACGCACTGCTCAGCGAGGCGCTGCGGCGGCTCGCCGTCATCCGCTTCCGCCGCCACGAGCTCGCCGCTGGGCGCGAGTGCTGCAACCGCAGCCTCGCCGTCGCGCAGCGGATCGGCGACTCGATCCTCGCCGCGGAAGCCCTCAACACGCTGGGCGCCTCCGAGCTCGAGGCCGGCAGCTTCGATTCGGCGCGCGCGATCTTCGAGCGCGCCACGCAGCTCGGCGGCTTCCGCAGTCCGGCGCTCCGCGCCCGCATCGAGCAGAACCTCGGAATCATCGCCAACATCCAGGGTGAGCTCGATCGCGCGCTCACGCATTACCACCGCGCGCTCGAGGCGTTCCGCGACATCGGCGACGATCGCGGCTGCGCCATCGTCTACCACAACCTGGGCAAGGTCAGCGCGGACCGCGAGGAGTGGGACGCGGCGGAGCGCTACTTCGACCGCAGCGTGAAGTTCGCCGAGTCGGTCGGCGACGTGTACCTGCGCGCCTCCTGCCTGCTCAGCGGTACCGAGGTGCACATCGTCAGGCAGCGATTCGACGAGGCACGCCGCAGCGCCGAGGCCGCGCTGCAGCTCTTCGACAAGCTCGGCATCCAGCGCACCAAGGCCGAGGCGTACCGTGTGCTCGGCGTCGTCTACCGCGAGACCGGACGCACGGTGCTCGCCGAGGCGCGCCTCCGTGCGGCGCTCGATCTCTCCGCCGAGACGGGGAACACGCTCGGCGAAGCGGAGGCGTCGCGCGAGCTGGCGCGCCTCTATCAGGAGCAGGGGCGCAACCAGGACGCGCTGCGACTCCTCAACGCCGCGCACCGGCTCTTCCGCCGGCTCGATGCCCGCATCGACCTCGTCGACATCGCGACCAAGCGCGAGGATCTCGAGAACGTCTACCTCGAGACGATCCGCGAGTGGGGCCGCTCGATCGAATCGGCGGACACCTACACCTTCGGTCACTGCGAGCGCGTCGCCGAGTTCGCGGTGCGCGTCGCCATCGCGCTCGGGCTCCCCGACGTCGAGCTCACCGCGATCCGGATGGGCGCCTACCTGCACGACCTCGGCAAGGTGAAGGTACCCGACGAGATCCTCAACAAGCCGGGGAAGCTCAGCGACGAGGAGATGGACGTGATGCGCAAGCATCCCGTCTGGGGGATCGAGATGCTCGCCGGTATCGACTTTCCCTGGGACATCAAGCCGATCATCCGCTGGCACCACGAGAAGTACGACGGCAGCGGCTACCCCGACCGCCTCTGCGGGGACGAGATCCCGATCGCGGCGCAGGTCATCGGCATCGCCGACATGTACGACGCGCTCACCTCGACGCGCAGCTACCGCCCCGCGATGTCGCACCATGGCGCGGTCGAGGAGATCCGCCGCGCCTCCCCGTGGTGGCACCCGGACGTGGTCGAGGCGTTCATGACCAGTGTTGGCTCCGGCGACAACGCCTGAGCGTGCAGCGGGCGGGCGCGAAACGCCGCCCGCCCGTGAGGCGTCCATCGGGAATGAGGGGCACAGGGCTCGGACATGGACCGCTGAGCGGTCGGCTCGCGCTCGCCGCGCGGGCGAGTGCGCTCGTCGCGCTCGCCGTGATCGTGCTCCGCCGCGTCGTCCCGGGGCAGTCCTTCGCCGCCGCCGGCAGCGTCGCGCTCGGCGTCGCGGTGGTGCTCCTCCTCGTCGGCCTGACGGTCGCCGGTGCGGCGCAGCGCGGGATCAGGCGCTCCTTCTACATCGGCGTGGCGGCCGCCACCGCCGCGGGCGCGATCGCGCTCGGTCACGACATCGTGGCCTACGTGATCCCGAAGCGGGTGCCCGAGTTTCCCAACCCCGGGCTCTGGACGTTGATCGTCGGCGTCAATCCGACGCTCGCCGCGACCTTCGCGCTGGTCGTCGGGCAGCGCAGCGCGCGGCGCGGGCTCCGGCTCGGCGAGCTGCTCGACGTCGTCCTCGTCGCCACCGCGGCGGCGATCGTCGCCATCCTTCTCGCGCAGCTCTCGCCCTGGCCCATTGCGGGCGCGAACGCCGAGGTCAGCTCGCTGCTGCTCCTCTGGCGCGCGGGGATGATCGCCGCGATCCTGCTCGCCGCGCTCCTCCTCGCGACGCGCGCGGAGATCATCGGCGCGCGGCCCGCGTCGATGCTCGTCAGCGGCACGGCGGTCCTCGAGATGGCGCACACCGTCATCGGTCGGCAGGTGCTCGCGACGGGGCACGTCGACGCCGTCGCCGCCGACCCGTGGTGGGCGCTCGCGGTGCTCGTGTACGCGCTCTCCCTCCCGCCGGCAATCATTACGGGTGAATACCCGGTCGTCGCGGCGGACGATCCCGCCGACAGCGGTGAACGCTCGCGCGAGGAGCGCGGCGACAACGACGGGGTGCGGAGCCGCGCCGTGATCGTGGCGATCCTCATCACCGCGGCCGCGGCGGTGGATCTCGGGATGAGCCACGAGCGCGAGGTGCTTCTCTCGATCGGGATCGCGGGGTTCAGCGTCGTCCTCGCGATCCGCGCCGCGATGGTGCTGGAAGCGGAGCGCGCGGCCCGCGCCGCGCTCGCCCGCAGCGTCCGCGCGGAGCGCGAGCTCTCGGCGACGCTCGAGCGCGCGGTCGAAGCGCGCACCGCGGAGCTCGCGGAAGCACAGCGCGTCCTGCAGCGCATGTGGACGCTCGGGCAGCAGATCTCCCTCGAGCTGAATCCCACGCGCGTGCTGACGCGCTTCGTCGAGGCGGTGGTCGACGTCGTGAGCGCCGACGGCGGCGCCCTCGCGTTGATGACGGAGGCGGGGCCGCTGGGACTTCTCACCGACGACGGGAAGCTGCGGATCCCGGCCGCGATCGGGATCAGCGCGTCGCTCGCCGGCCACGAGGTGACCGTGCGCGATTCGGCGCTCGGGCGCGCGATCCGCACCGGCCGCCCGTGGATGCACGAGGACGCGAGCGGCGAGCCGGGGCTGCTCTACGAGCCGCCGGACGCGCCGTTAGGCGTGCGCGGGGTGCTCATCGTGCCGATCCATCGGCGGGGCGACCGCATCGGCGCCGTCGCCGTGGTGATGGGCCGCCCGCGCGTCTTCACGCAGACGGAGATCGAGCGCGTCGAGGCGCTCGCGGACCTTCTCGCGATGACGCTCTCCAACGCCGAGCTGGTGGAGAGCCTGCGCCAGGCGGAGTGGCGCTTCCGCACGCTCTTCCGCGCGGCGCCGGACGTGGTGCTCACCGTCCTGCAGAGCGGGCGCGTGCGCGAGACCAACGACGCGGTGCGGGCGGTGACCAGCCTCGAGCCGTCGCAGGTGATCGGACGCATCCTCTGGGAGATCGTGGTCCCCGAGGATCAGCAAGCGCTCGCGGCGGCGATCGCGCGCGCCATCGAGGGAGATCCCTCGCGATGCGAGGTGCGCGTCGCGCTGGACGGCGCACCGACGCGCGTGGTCGCCTTCGCCGCGAGCCGCCTTCCCGAGGCGGATCCGCCCGCGGCACTGGTGATCGGTCGCGACGTCACCGCCGAGCGCGACATGCGCGCCCGACTCGTCGAGAGCGAGCGGCTCGCCGCGGTGGGCGAGCTGGTGGCCGGCGTGGCGCACGAGGTCAACAACCCGCTGAGCAGCATCAGCGCCTTCGCGCAGCTCCTGCTCCGCGACCCCACGCTTCCCGCCGCGCACCGCGACTCGATCGAGGTGATCCGCGCCGAGACGGGGCGCGCGAGCCAGGTCGTGAAGGACCTGCTCGCCTTCGCGCGACGCAGCGAGCACCGTCGCGCGCCGCTCGATCTCAACGAGCTCGTCGAGCGGACGCTGCGCCTGCGCTCCTTCCAGCTCGGCGATGCGCACATCGCGCTCGAGCTCGACCTCGCGCCCGACGTCGCCGCGGTCGTCGGCGACGCGCGGCAGCTCCAGCAGGTGGTGCTCAACCTCGTGACCAACGCCGTCCAGGCGATGGCGCCGTTAGGCGGCGGGATCCTCCGCATCGCGACGCGGCCCCTGCCCGGCAGCGTCTCGCTCGAGGTATCGGACACCGGGCCGGGGATCCCCGCCGCCGCGCGGCCGCACGTGTTCGAGCCCTTCTTCACGACGAAGCGCGAGGGGGAAGGGACGGGGCTCGGCCTCAGCGTGAGCTATGGGATCGTGAGCGCGCACGGCGGCTCGATCGGCGTCGCGCACACCTCGGAGCGCGGGACGCGGATGGTCGTCTCCCTCCCCGCGGCGCCGGAGGTCGCCCCCGCGCCGCGTGTGCCGAGTGTCGCCGGAGGTGCGACGCGTTCCGCGCTGGCCGGACTGCGACTCCTCGTCGTCGAGGACGAGGAGATGCTGCGCCAGGCGATCGAGTCGTTCGGCGCGCTGCGCGGCTTCGAGGTCGTGACCGCCGCCGATGGCGCCGCGGCGCTGCGCGCGCTCGAGGCGGCGAGCGTCGACGCCGTCGTCTGCGACCTGCGCATGGCGGGGATGGACGGGATCGCGCTGCACGAGATCCTCCGCCGCGATCGTCCTGCGCTCGCGGCGCGGACGGTCTTCATGACCGGCGACGTCGTCGGCAACGCACTGCAAGCCGCGACCGCCTCGCGCCAGCCCGTGCTCGTGAAGCCCTTCGCCCTCGACAAGCTCGAGGAAGTGGTGGCGGCGATGGTGCGTGAGCAGAGCGCAGCGCTGAGGGGGTAGGGAGGAGAGTAAGGAGAGTAAGGGGGTAAGGGGAGTAAGGCACTGCCCGTTTGCAGTTACTTACTCCCCTTACTCTCCTTACTCTCCTTACTCCCCTGCTACCGCATGTACTTCAGCACGTTCTGCTGGAACCGATCCGCGCCGACGTCGCCGCCGTTGGCGCCGCCGGACTGCGCGATCAGCTCGTCGACGCGCGCGAGGCGGTTCTCCGGGTTCGGATGCGTGCTGAAGAACTCGGGAGGACGCCCGCCCTGGTCGAGGTTCTCGAGGATCACGAGCAGGTCGTGCATCCCGCGGGTGTCGTAGTTCGCCTCCTTCATCAGGCGAACGCCGAGCGCGTCGGCTTCGAGCTCGTCCTGCCGTCCGAAGCGCATCGTCACCAGATGGCTGATCGCCGCCGCGATCGCCGCGTTCTGCGCCGTCGCGCCGGGGCGGTTCGGATCGTACGACGCGATCGTCGCCGCGCCGACCAGCGTCTGCGCGAACTGCTGCTTCGAGAGCTGCTCCGCGCCGTGGCGCGCGACGACGTGGCCGATCTCGTGGCCGAGCACGCCGGCGAGCTCCGACTCGTTCTGCAGCTTGCGCAGGAGCCCGACCGTGATCGACACCTGGCCGCCGGGCAGGGCGAAGGCGTTCACCGTCTGCGGGTCGGCGAGGACGTGGAAGTCGTACTTGTACGGCCCCTTCGCCGCGTCGCTCCCGGCGACGATGCGCTGTCCGACCTGCTCGACGTAGTTGTTGATGACGGGCTGGTCGATCTCACCGCCGAACTGCTGCGCCATCTCGGGAAACGCCTGCAGCCCGAGCGCGACTTCCTGATCGGGAGCGATGCTGATGTGCTGCACCTCACCGGTCACTTCGTTCGTCGACTTCGACGAGAAGTAGGTGATGGCTCCGATGATCGCCATGATGATGGCGACGATGAGACTTCCTCCGCGACGCACGTGTGCCTCCGGGTGTGGGCCGAGCAGCGGCGAACCGTCCACCGGAATGACGGCGGGCGGGCAGGGTGTGACGGGCAACGCACATGCCAGAGCCTTCGTCCGCCGGCCGGCTGCGACACCGCGACCCGCGAGCCGAGACGGTGACGTCGCGGCGGTCGACAAGCATTGTGACGAGGCATACGTTCCCCGCGACTCGAGCGCATTTCGCACATGCTTCGTCGCTGCATCCCGATCTTCCTCACCCTCGTTCTCGCCGCGCCGCTCGCGGCGCAGCGCACCGTTCCCGCCGGACGCGTCGTCAGCGACACCTTCTGGTCGCCGATCATGACGGTGCGCAAGGTGGCGCGCGTCTACCTGCCGCCGTCGTACGGCGCGGGGCAGCGACGCTATCCCGTGGTGTACTATCTCCACGGCGCGTCGGGGAGCGAGAGCGACTGGACGGCGAAGGGACACATCGACGCGACGATGGACTCGCTCGTCGCCGCCGGCCTCCCGGAGATGATCATCGTCATGCCCGACGGTGACGACGGGTGGTGGACGACCTGGAACGCGCTCAACGATCCCGGCTGCGCGCGCGACACGTCGCGTCGCGAGAGTGCGGCGAGCTACTGCGTCCCCTGGCCGAAGTACGACGACTACGTTGCGCGCGACCTCGTCGCGCACGTCGACTCGAACTACCGCACGATCGCCGACCGCGCTCATCGCGGGGTCGCGGGGCTGAGCATGGGCGGCTACGGCGCCGTGTCGCTCGCGTTAGGCTATCCCGACGTGTTCTCCGCCGCGGCGAGCCACTCCGGCGTGCTCTCCCCCCTGCTCGGCATCCCGCACGACGGACGCCCGGTGCCGGCGGCGGAGCCGGAGGACGTCTACGAGCTGCACGACCGCTGGCCGGCCTGGCTCTGGCCCTCGCTCCGGCTCGCCTTCGGCGAGCACGACATGTTCGGCTGGACCGCGCGCGATCCGGCGCGGAACATCC
>JABFXM010000116.1 GCA_013361745.1 Gemmatimonadaceae bacterium
CCGACCCAGCCGAGGGCGATCCCGATGACCACCGAGACCCACTTCGGCGACCGGATCCAGCACATCTTCGTCACCGTCGCCGCCGCGGCGCCCGTCCACACGATGGCGAGGACGGTCGTTCGCCACGCCCCGTGGAGGCTGATGAGCGCAACGGGCGTGTACGTGCCCGCGATCAGCAGAAAGACGCCCGCGTGATCCGCCCGTCGCATCCAGAGGCGGCGGCTCGGGCTCCATCTGACGCGGTGGTAGAGCGCGCTCGTCCCCAGCATCACACTCGCCGAGACCGCGAAGGCCGCCGCTGCAAGGGCGTGACCTGCGGGCGCCGCCGCCACGAATAGCACGCCCACGACGCACGAGACGACGAAGGCGACCGCGTGAAGCACGCCGCGCAGCGTCGGCCGCTCGGCGAGACTCGCGTCCGTCACCACCGAACGGGCTCCCCCGCCGTTGAGGTCACGTCGCCGTGCTGGTCGACCGACACGACGAGCCGCTCCTCGGCAGTCCCGCGCGAGATCCATCGGAGCAGGAAGTAGAGCGGGTGCCGGCGGACGATCACCGCCTGGACGCCCGTTCTCGTCTCGATCCGGAACCCTTCGCTCGCACGGTGCGCCAGGTAGCGGTCGAGCGCGACGGCGCGCAGGTCGGGTTCGCCGCCGGGCGCCATCGCTCACGCCGCGTCCGGCTCGGCGCTCGTCGCCGAGTCGTCGCCGGTGCGGCGCTTCACCGCACGCGCGTCCTTCTTCGCCTGCTTCAGCTCGCGCTTCTCACGGAGCGCCTGCTCGCGGGCGCGCTTGAGCACCGACTGCGGGCTCCGCCTCGCCATCAGTGCCGCCCTCGCGATCGCGCCCGCCGCGCGGCATACAACGGCACGACCGCCACGTTGACGGCCCGTGGATCCTCGGACGGCTCATCTCGGCGATCGAAGGTCACGCGCGTACCACGGCACCTCTCTCCCAGTACATGCCCCTCCGCAAACCCCTCGCGATCGACCCGGAGGCGCTCACCGCCCTCGGTCCAGATGAAGCCGTGCCGCTTCGCCGGGTTGAACCACAGCATTGTCCCTTCCACGGCCGCTCCTTTCAGGTCGGCATGAGCCGTGAGCGAGCCCGCAGCTCACACACGCGATCGAACGGCTGCGACACTCGTCGCCACGTCCTCGTAGCACTTCGCGGTTCCGGTAGGCATACGAGCACCTCCTCCGCCTCGGAAAGAACGGGCAGGGGAAGCGCACATCGCGCAACCGGTACTCGCTCGGTTATCGAACCGCACCGTACCACGGTGCGAGGCCGGCGACCTCGGTGATCCCGCTGAAACGCGCTCAGCGTCGCTGTGCGAGGAACCGCGCTCCGACGGCGGGGATCTCCGCTCGTGCGATCGCCGCTTCTTCCGGGCGGCGGAAGGGCTCGCCCAGATTCCACCGGTAGAGATAGGGGCCGTAGAGCGGGATGCCGACGCGGAAGTGCGGTTCGAGCGCGGCCACGATCCGCTCCAGCGGGTGCAGGTGCGCGCGGTGCTCGCCGACGATCTCTGCAGGAGTGATCTCGGCGACTGCTCCGAGCGACCGACGCTGCCGCAGCCACCATTCGGCGGCCGGTTCGTCGAAGGCGCCGACGTCGAACTCGTCCACCACCAGCAGCCCATCGGGACGAAGGAGGTCCGCGAGACGCGCGATCGACTCGCCCAGCGGCTCGACGTGGTGAAGCGACGTGACCGCGAGCGCCGCGTCGAACGCCCCGGCGGGCTCGTCGACCTCGTGGAGCGCGACCGGCCGCACGCCCTCTCCGCCGGAATGCGGATCGATCGCCAGCACCTGGTAGCCGGAGTCGGTGAGCGCGCGGGCGAGCTCCCCGTCGCCGGCGCCCACCTCGAGCAGGCGCAGGGGCGGCGCCGGCAGGTTGGCGCGAACGAACGCCAGCAGAGCTGCGGCGGGCACCCGGTCAGTAAAGCGGAGAGCGCGGGGCCCGTTCCCCACCGGCGGCATCGAGGTCGCGCACGAGCTGCTCCACCGATTCCGCGATCGCGTCGCGAATCTCGCGCACACGCTCGAGCGGCAGGTTCTTCGGGTCATCGAACACCCAGCTGATCCGGCGCACGCCCGGGGTGACCGGGCAGACCTCCTCGCTGCACGTCGAGACGGCGATGTCAGCCCACGCGAGCGCCTCGGGGTCGAGCTTGCGCGGCACGTGAGCGGTGACGTCGATGCCGATCTCGCGCAGCGCCTCGACGACCTCCGGATGCGGCGCCGTGCCGGGCTCGCTTCCCGCCGAGCGCGCCCGGTGACGCCCCTGCGCCGCCTGGCGGAAGAGCCGCTCGGCCATCACCGAGCGTCCGCTGTTGGCGACACAGACGAAGAGCACGTTCATGCGACGATTCTCGTTCCCGTCGCCTTGAAGCTCGCGTAGGCGTGGTCGCCGACGGCGAACCCGAGTCTGCGAAGCGATTCGACGGTGATCTCCGCGCTGACCGGGCCGAGCGTGA
>JABFXM010000377.1 GCA_013361745.1 Gemmatimonadaceae bacterium
CGGTAGCGCGCCTCGGGCTCGTGACGCGCGCCGCGCGGCGCGAGATCGAGCCGATGCTCGACGCGGCCGAAACGAGCTTCCTCTTCGAGTGCGTCGTCACCGCCGACGACGTCCCCGACCGGCCGAAACCCGACCCGGCGTCGTACCTTTCCGCGGTCGGGCGTCTCGAGCGGCGCCGGCCGATCTCTGCATGGGAGACGATCGCGCTCGAGGATGCCCGCGCGGGGATCCGTTCGGCACGGGGGGCGGGGCTGCGCTGCGTCGCGGTCGGGAGCGTCCCGGCGTTCCGCGCCCTCGACGCGGACGGTTATCTTCCCACTCTCCGCGGCGCCACTCTCGAGTCCCTCGATGCGGCCGGCGGCGGAGAAGGCAGAGGATGATGCGATCGTTCAGCCCGAATCGCGAAGCGGTCGGTGAGCTCGGCGACATCGATGGACGCCCGGTGGTTCTCCACTACGGCGACGTCGGTGCCGAGTACGCCGCGCTGCGCACGGGAGCGCTGCTGGTCGATCGCACCCTTCGCGGGCGGCTCCGCCTGAGCGGCAAGACGGCGCGCGAGATCCTCACCGGCCTCGTGACGAACGACGTCACCGCGCTCGAGCCGGGTCAGGGCGGATACGCGGCCGCGCTCACGCCGAAGGGAAAGATCGTCGCCGACCTCCGCATCTTCGCCGGCGACGAATCGCTGCTCGTCGACGCGCCACCGCGCGCGTTTCCCGGGTTCGTCGCGATGGTGAAGAAGTACGTGAACCCGCGCGTCGCGCCCTACGCCGACGAATCGGAGACGCTGCACGACCTCTGCGTCGCCGGCGCGAACGCGCGACTCGTCCTCGCCGAGGCGATCGGCGCGCACAGCGCGACGCTGGGCACCCTTCCCGCGTACTCGCACATCGTCGCCGACATGGGCGGCGCGACCATCGTCATCGCGCGGACGCCGGAGGTGCTCAGCGACGCCTACGACTGCTTCGTCCCCGCCGAGGCACACGAGATCTTCCGCGCGAAGCTGATCGACGCGGGCGCACGTCCCGGTGGCCTCGTCGCCTGGGACACGGCGCGCGTCGAGGCGGGACAGCCCGAGTGGGGGCTCGACATCGACGACACGACGATCCCGCAGGAGGCGAACCTCGACGAGCTCCATGCGATCTCGTACACCAAGGGGTGCTACGTCGGGCAGGAGACGGTGGCGCGGGTGCACTTCCGCGGTCACGTGAACAAGCACCTGCGCGGGCTCGTCTTCGAGGGCGAGGAGCCCGCACCGCGCGGCGCGCAGCTCACCGACGACACGGCCCGCAGCGTGGGCGACGTGCGGAGCGGTGCGCACTCGCCGCGGCTCGGCGCGATCGCGCTGGCGATGGTGCGGCGCGAGATCGAGCCGGGGGCCACGCTGACCGCGACGTGGGAGGGCGGCACGCGCGAGGGACGTGTCGTGCGCCTTCCCTTCCCCGTCTGATCGCGCGGTGACCAGGGTCGCCCTCGTCACCGGCGCGACGGGGCTCGTCGGGTCGCACGTCGTCGAGCGGCTCGTCGCCGAAGGATGGACGGTGCGCGCGCTCGTCCGCGACCCGCGCGGCGCGGCATGGGTGCGCCAGCTCGGCGTCGCGGAGCTCGCGACCGGCGACGTGCTCGACCGCGCCGCTTTCGGCGCCGCGGCGACCGGCTGCGACGTCATCTTCCACACCGCCGCGGCGATCACGCCCGAGGCGGCGACATGGGAGGCGTACCGCTCGGTGAACGTGGGCGGCACCGCGGCGGCGATCGAGGCGGCGAAGACGAGCGGCGCGCGGCTGATGCAGGTGAGCTCCGTCGCCGTCTACGGCCCGTCGGGGCGCTAGCGCGAGGATGGACAGAAGACCGTCGAGTCGCTGCCGCTCCTGCCGATTCCCGAGCACGCGTACTACGCGCGCTCGAAGCGCGAGTCCGAGGAGCTGGTGATGGAGGCGCACGCCCGCGGCGAGATCTGGGCGACCGCGATCCGTCCCGACGTGATCTACGGGCGGCGCGACCGGCAGTTCGTGCCGCGGATGGCGAAGCTCTTCACGACGCTCCACGCCTTCCCGCTTCCCGGCGGGGGCCGCAACACGCTCGCGATCATCAACGCCGCGAGCGTCGCCGACGCCGCGTATCGCGCCGCGACGACCGAGGCCGCGGGCGGGCGCGCCTACAACGTCGCGAACGAGGGCGACACGACGCTCGCCGAGTTCGTCCGGCTCGCGGCGCGCGGGCTGAACACGCGCGTCTTCGCGGTGCCGGTACCGTTAGGCATCCTCAGCGCGCTGCTCGCGGCGCTGAAGAAGTTCGTCTCGGTGGTGCCGGTTCCCGGCGCGAGCGTGATCCAGCACGCGACGCTCGGCTTCGTCGCGCGGGACAATCCCTTCTCGAGCGAGCGCGCGGAGCGCGAGCTGGGGTGGAAGCCGGTGGTCGCCCCGACCGAGGCGATCCCCGAGGCCTTCCGCTGGTGGGCCCGGGAGCGTCGT
>JABFXM010000039.1 GCA_013361745.1 Gemmatimonadaceae bacterium
CGCCTCGGGCTCGCCTCTCGTCGCGCAGGAGAGCGGCTGGACCTTCGGGCCCTTCGTGAAGCCGAGCGCGGGAAATCCGGTGATCGTCCCCGACGCACGCTCCATCTTCCGCTCCCCGGTGAGCGACAGCGTCGTGCGCTGGGAGGAATACGCGACCTTCAACCCCGCCGCGGTCGTGCGCGGCGACAGCGTGTATCTCCTCTATCGCGCCGAGGACGCGAGCGGTGAGCGGAAGATCGGCGCGCACACCTCGCGGCTCGGCCTCGCCGCGAGCGGCGACGGCATCCACTTCACCAGGCGCGCGCAGCCGGTGCTCTACCCCGACCGCGACGCGCAGCAGGGGAACGAGTGGCCCGGTGGCGTCGAGGACCCGCGCATCGTCGAGACCGGCGACGGGCGCTATGTCCTCACGTACACCCAGTGGAATCGCGACGTGCCGCGCCTCGCCGTCGCGTCGTCGACCGATCTCGTCACGTGGACCAAGCACGGTCCTGCCTTCGCGGCGGTGGACAGCGGGAAATATCTCCGGCTCGAATCGAAGTCCGGCGCGATCCTCTGCCGCGTCGTCGGCGACCATCTCGTCGCGACGAAGGTGAACGGGAAGTACTGGATGTACTTCGACGTCCCCGACATCCTGATCGCGACCTCCGATGACCTGATCCACTGGACGCCGCTCGAGGACGACAACGGGAAGCCGCTGAAGGTGCTGTCGCCGCGTCCCGGCTGGTTCGACTCCTGGCTCGTCGAGGGTGGCCCGCCGGCGATCCTCACCAGCCGCGGGATCGTGCTGCTCTACAACGCCGGCAACAGCGCGACCCACGGTGACCCGCGTCTGCCGACGCACGTCTACGCCGGCGGCCAGGCGCTCTTCGATGCGCGGAATCCCGTCCGCCTGATCGCGCGCACGCGCGAGCCTTTCATCCGTCCGACCGAGCCGTACGAGCGGAGCGGGCAGTACGTCGAGGGGACGACCTTCGTCGAGGGGCTGGTGCCCTTCCGTGGGCGCTGGCTTCTCTACTACGGCACCGCCGACTCGCGCGTCGGCGTCGCGACCTGGGCCCCGAAGGGACGAAAGCGCTGATACCGCGCGCCGCGCCACGGTTCTTGCTCAGGGCGCGGGCATGACATTCGGGATCATCGGCTTCATCTTCGCTGGCCTGATCTTCGGCTTCATCTTCCTCACCGGGCTCCTGAGCGCGGTGAAGGGAACGCCGGTGAAGGATGTGGAGACCATGGACGGCGGGCTTCCGCCGAGCGTGCGCGAGCCCGCCTTCCGCGAGGGGATGGAGCTCGTCTCGCGCACGCCGCTCGCCACGGGGAATCGCGTGGAGGTCTTCGTCAACGGCGACCAGACCTACCCGCGGCTCTGGGACGACCTGCGCGCCGCGCGCCAGGCGATCACCATGCAGATGTACTACTGCGAGAAGGGGCGCATGGCGGACACGCTGCGCGAGGTGCTCCTCGACCGGGCGGGCGCGGGGGTGCAGGTGTTCCTGCTCTACGACGCCTTCGGCAGCTCCTTCCCGAGGGAGTACATCGAGTCGCTGAAGAAGAGCGGCGTTCACGTCGCGCCGTTTCGCCCGCTCACCCTCCCCGGCGCGCACAAGCTGCAGCACCGCGCGCACATCCGCGTCGTCTGCGTGGACGGGCACACGGGGTACACCGGCGGCTTCGGGATCTCCGACAAGTGGTTCGGCAACGGTCTCGTGAAGAACCAGTGGCGCGACACGAACGTGCGCTTCACCGGGCCCGCGGTGCGGCAGCTTCAGGCGGCGTTCGTCGCCTGCTGGGCGGAAGCGACGGGACACATGCTCGTCGGCGACCGGCTCTTCGCGTCCGACGACGCGCGCGACGACGGCGGGGTCCTCGCCGGCGTCCTGCACGGCTCGCCCTCGGTCGGGAGCACGGAGGCGGAGCGCTTCCTCACCCTCTCGATCGCGAGCGCACGCGAGCGACTCTACATCACGAACTCGTACTTCGTCCCCGACAAGGACATCCGCCGGATGATCGCCGCCGCCGCTCGGCGCGGCGTCGACACGCGCGTCCTCACCGCCGGAAGGGAGACGGACGTGAAGAGCACCCTCTACGCCGGACGCGCGCGCTACGAGGATCTGCTCGAGGCGGGGGTGCGGATCTACGAGTACAACGAGACGATGATGCACGCCAAGTCGCTCGTCGTCGACGGGCGCTGGGCGGCGGTCGGCAGCATGAACGCCGACAACCGCTCGCTCTCCTTCAACGAGGAGACCGTCCTCATGATGCTCGACGAGACGTTAGGCGCGACGCTCGAGCGTCAGTTCCTGCGCGACATCGGGCACGCGACGGAGATCGAGCTCGCGACCTTCCGGAAGCGCGGCGTGTGGGAGCGGACGAAGGAGCATGCGACACACCTGGTATGGCGAGTGCTGTGACGCACGCCCCTTCGCCGCGAGTGGTCAGGAGTGCAGCTTGCCGGTGA
>JABFXM010000371.1 GCA_013361745.1 Gemmatimonadaceae bacterium
AGATGAACGCGGCCGACATCGAGGCCCGGATCGCGGACGAGGGTCGCGTACCGCTCGCGCCCCTCGTGCACGCGCACGAGCTCTCGGCGGGCGGCGCGGTGATGGAGGACGAGAACGTCAGAGTGACGTCAGCGGTCGTGCATCACCCGCCGATGGTCCCGTCCTTCGCCTATCGTTTCGACATGGCGGATCGCTCCATCGTCGTCTCCGGCGACACGACGTACTCCGAGAGTCTGACGGCGCTGGCACGCGGGGCGGACGTCCTCGTGCACGAGGCGCTCTACGACGCGGCCGCCGTCGACCGCCTCGTCGGGACGGTGCCTAACGCGACCGATCTGCGGCGGAGCATCCTCTCGCACCACACGACGGCGGAGGACGCGGGTCGCGTGGCCCAGGCGGCGGGAGTGAAGACGCTGGTGCTCTCCCACCTCGTTCCGGCGGAGGATCCCACGATCACCGACGAGATGTGGACCGCCGCCGCGCGTCGACACTTCGGAGGGGCGATCGTCGTCGGAAAGGATCTGATGGAGCTCTGACGGTGTCGCCTCGCGGGTCGCGTCAGGGTCTGTACACGGGCGGGCTTCTCGCGATCGGGCAGGAAGCACCACGAAAGAAGGGCGGAAGCACCGCGGAAGAGTTGCACGGTGTCCCCAAAGATTGCCGGCCCGCCACTTCGGAACTCTAACGCGAACGGAGCGATCCGATGCCGATCCGGCAAGCCAACGGCCCAACGAGTACTGCTTCCGCTCTTCTTCCGCCGTTCTCATGCACTTCTTCCCGCCCAAATCGCGCATTGCACGGATGCGCGACGAGCCTCGACGCGACCCGCGAAGAACCCCGCGGTCGAACAGTGGCGGCTCTCCGTTCTCCACCGCTCCTGTTCAACCACGGGCAGCAGCGATAGGATAGGCCACACTCCATTCGACCACTGCATGCGCCTCTACACCTACCTCAACTACGGCGGCAACTGTCGCCAGGCATTCGAGTTCTACGAGCACCACCTCGGCGGAAAGATCACGATGCTGCAGACGCACGCCGAGGCGCCCGATGCGCAGAACGTCCCCGCGGACTGGAGGGACGCCGACCTCCACGCGCGCATCGTGATCGGCGGCACCACCGTCTTCGGTGCCGACGTCCCGCCCGATCGCTTCCAGCCGATGCGCAGCGCCTACCTCTCCCTCCTCGTCGACAGCAGCGAAGAGGCCGATCGGATCTATGCGCTGCTGATCGAGGGCGGGCAGATCTTCATGAAGATGGAGGAGACCTTCTTCGCGCACCGCTTCGCGATGCTGCGCGACCGCTTCGGGACGTCGTGGATGCTGCTCCACGAGCGGGCGATGCAGTGAGCGACTCGGGCGCCGGCTCGCGTCCGGGAGACGACCGGCTCGGGATGAACGCGCCGATCACCCGTCGCGACTTCATCAACGGCGCGATCGTCGCCGGCGCGGGGCTCGCGCTCGGCGCGCACACCGCGGCCGCGCTCCCGGTGATGCCGGACACCGATCCCTTCACCGGTCCCGGCGGCATCGGCGACTATGCCGCGTCGAACGGCAACACGTACGACGTCATGCGCGCCGCGCACGCGATGCGCGACGGGGCCTTCGACGACGCGATCGCCGGCGCGACCGACACCGGCGAGGTGTACGACCTGATCGCCGTCGGCGGCGGGATCAGCGGGCTCGCCGCGGCGGTGTTCTTCCAGAAGCAGAAGGGCGGCAAGGTGCTCGTCCTCGACAACCATCCCATCTTCGGCGGCGAGGCGAAGCGCAACGAGCTCCTCGTCAACGGACGCCGCATCGTCGCGCACCAGGGCTCGGCGATCTTTCCCGTCGTCAGGAAGGGGAGCTACACCGCGAACTTCTATGACATGATCGGGATGGACCGCTACGCGCTCGACTACCAGCGCTGGCGCGGCCCGTCCCCGGCGATGGAGCTCGGCAACAGCCCCTACGACCAGCCGAAGGATTACGGCTTCTATTTCACCCCCGCGTTCACGGGAGGGAAGGGAAGCTGGCTCCTCGATCCGTGGGGGAAGCAGCTCGCGGGCGCGCCGTTAGGCGACGACGCGAAGGCGGAGCTCCTGCGATGGCGCAGCGTGGACGACGCGGGGCCGCGCCCGAAGACCGAGGGCGACGCCATTTCCCGCAAGCTCGACGCGATGACCCTCGAGGACTATCTCATCGCGCGGCACCACATCAGCCGCGAGACTGTGCGCCGCTTCCTCTCGCCCGTCGAGGGCGGCGGCTACGGGCTCGGCCCCGACGCGCTCTCGGCGTACTGCGCCTGGGCGATCGAGACGGAGTTTCCGGAGGACGGGGACGCAGCGTTAGGCGACCAGATGTTCCCCGACGGGAACACGACCTTCGCCCGCCTGATGGTGAAGACGCTGGTGCCCGACGCGTTCACCGGACCGCGCACCATCGACGCGGTGACGACGAGCCGCCTGCGGACCGC
>JABFXM010000493.1 GCA_013361745.1 Gemmatimonadaceae bacterium
CCCTGACCCCCGACCCCTGTGCCTTGGCCCCCCGACCCTTCTCCACTGCGGTGTTGCGTCCCGGGGGGAGGAGTCGCTAAAATTCATGGCTCCCAGCGAGTTACGGTCGCTGGTGGCCGCGCGATCGGGCGCAGTTCCGTCTCCTTCAACGTCAGCGTTTTCCTATGGCGATTCCCGCCACGCAGATTCGTCGCGGCATGGTCCTCGTGTTCGAGGGAAAGCCGTGCCGTGTGATCGAGTTCCGTCATCACACGCCCGGCAACCTGCGCGCGATGGTGCAGGCGAAGCTCAAGGACCTGAAGAGCGGGTCGAGCTTCGAGCATCGCTTCCGGGCCGCCGATTCCGTCGAGCCGGCGTCGATGGAGACGCACGATCTGGAGTTCCTGTATCAGGGTGGTGACACGTACCACTTCATGAACACGGAGAACTACGACCAGCTCGAGATGGACGACGAGGCGCTCGGCGACAACGCGCAGTGGATGCAGCCGGGGATGCGCATCCAGGCCGAGTTCTACGAGGGGAAGCCGATCGGCATCCGCCTGCCGAACACGCTGACGCTGGAGATCGTCGAGACGGCGCCGGTGATGAAGACGGCGACGAAGAACGCGTCGAGCAAGCCGGCGAAGCTCGAGAACGGGGTGACGGTGAACGTCCCCGAGTTCCTGAGCACGGGCGAGAAGATTCGCGTCAACCCGACGACGGGCGAGTACCTCGACCGGGCGAAGTAAGGCTCGGCGGGAGCGGGCGAAGCAGTTGAAAACGGCCCGGTGTCCCGTTAGAATGCAGGTCTCCGCCGAGCATCGCGGAGGCGGCACGGCTGGTCGGCGAGCGGGAGCGAGTCGGCCACATGGTGACCGTAGCTCAATTGGTCAGAGCACCGGACTGTGGCTCCGGGGGTTGGGGGTTCAATTCCCCTCGGTCACCCTTGGCAAGCGAGGAGAGGCGGGCTACACGGCTCGCGGCCTGACGTAGGTCCGTAGCTCAATTGGTAGAGCACCGGTCTCCAAAACCGGCGGTTGGGGGTTCGATTCCCTCCGGGCCTGTGCAGTCGCAGGGTGAGCGCCGCACGGCGCGCGTTGTTTGACAGGTGAAGGAGCTGATCGCAGAAGTTGCGAGAGGAGAGAGGAGCAACGCCGCAGGCGTTGCGACTTCTCATGAAATATCCGCCGTGGGGGTTTAGCCCAAGGCGACAAACCCACCCCCCCCCCACGGCGGTATCGTCTAGGGGACCAGGACGGAGCCCTCTCAAGGCTCAAACACGGGTTCGAATCCCGTTACCGCTATTCCACCGGTGGCGTGGTCACCGGAGTTCGTCCGGGGCCCGTTCGTCTATCGGTCAGGACGGCACCCTTTCACGGTGCAGAGAGGGGTTCGATTCCCCTACGGGCTACTGTGAGGAGGCCGCGCAATGACGCGGCAGCGGGCGCAGGTGCAGTACGCAGGCCGTTCCGACGGCCGGCACAAGGGGCCGTAGCTCAGTTTGGTTAGAGCACTCGACTGTCACTCGAGAGGTCGCGGGTTCGAGCCCCGTCGGCCCCGTGACCATAGCAGGACCTGGCAGGTCGCAGGTGCAGGATCGGTACGAGCGTCATGCAATGCCCTGGTGGTGAAATTGGTAGACACGCCATCTTGAGGGGGTGGTGCCGCAAGGCGTCGCGGTTCGAGTCCGCGCCAGGGCATGAGACGCCACCGTAGCTCAGTGGTAGAGCACTCGATTCGTAATCGAGCGGTCGTCGGTTCAATCCCGACCGGTGGCTCTGGGATCAGCTCCCACCCGACATCACGAAGGCCAGCCCCATCGGGGCTGGCCTTCGTCGTTCCCGACCGTGAGGCCTAACGTTCCGGGACCCGCGCCGCGACCTTCTTCAGGATCCAGCTCTCGATCGTGCCCGTGCTTCCGCAGTGGAGCGCGTTGCTCGAGGTGCCGCCGCTCGGCACGACGTAGGCGTCGACGAGCGTCATCACCACCGGGTGATCGAACTCGCCACTGATCTGCGAGCGCGCGCTCGCGTAGAGCTGGCCACTCTCGGCGAGGCTCGTGCCGACCGCGGTCTCGCCGCAGGAGAAGAGCGCCGACGCGCGCGTCCCGTTGAAGACCCGCGGGATGAGGATCTGCTTGCGGGCGACGATGTTCTCCTTCGTGTCGACGAGGTCGGGCGCCAGTCCGACGTCGGCGTACGCCTGCGCGAGGGCGACGAACACCGAATCGCGCGACGCGGCGTACGTCGAGCGGATGCCGTAGTCGGACTGGCGGGACACGTTGCGGCTCGCGTCGACCACCGTCATGTCGTGGCGCGTCGCCGCCGCGGAGCCGCAGGCGGCGAGCAGCGTCGCCGCCCCGATGCACGCCGGCAGATGAGCGAATCTGATCATTGTGTGGGCTCCGGGATTCCGAGTTGGCGGAACGCCTCGCGGCGGATGCGCTCCTCGAGGATTCCGCGGCTGCCGCAGCGGACGCGGCTCGACGCGGCGCCGTCGTTAGGCATGACGGAGGCGTCGACGCGTGTCGTCAGGCTCACCGGCGCCGCGCTTCCGACCACGCGTGAGGCGATGCTGAGCGTCACCCGGCCGTCGTCCGCGCGGGGGCCGAACTGTCCCTGCCCGCAATCGAAGAGCGCCGAGAGTCGGGCGCCCTTGAAGGTGCGCGACATGGTCATCGAGGTGCGCGACACCAGCTGCTGCGCGGGGTCGACGACGTCGGCGGGGACGCCGACCGCGTCGTAGCTCGCGACGAGCGCGCGAAGGAGATCCGTCGGCTTCGCGTCGACCGTCGTCGTCGCGGCGACGTCCGTCGTGCGAAGGACGTTGCCGTGCGCGTCGGTCAGGACTTCGGGGTTCGCGGAGACCGCCGTGCTCCCCGCCGTCGTGGCGGTCGAGGCGCAGGCGGCGCAGGCGACGAGCAGTGCGACGAGCGGCGTTCGCATCGATATCGGAGCGGGGGGAGGGGAGGGGACGTGCAGGTCGCGTCGCCGGAGAACGTGCCTTACGGCCGAGCGTCAGGCAAGACCCCGCCCGCGGGGAGCGTGAGGGTGAACACCGAGCCCGCGCCCAGCTCGCTGCTGACGGACAGGTCGCCCTGCATCGCGATCGCGAGCTCGCGGCTGATCGCGAGTCCGAGCCCGCTGCCCTCGCTCTCGCGCGTCAGGCTGCGATCCACCTGCACGAAGGGCTCGAAGATCGCCTTGTGCTGATCTTCCGCGATGCCGCGTCCCGTGTCGCTCACGGAGATCGCGACGTGCGTGTCGGATCGCGCACACGCGATGCGGACGTGGCCGCCGGTGGAGGTGAACTTCAACGCGTTCGAGAGGAGGTTGAGCAGGATCTGCTGCAGCTTCTCCGGGTCGGCGCGCACCGTCGTCCCCGGCTCGAGCGGCGAGAGCTCGTAGATGAGCCCTTTCGCGGTGAGCTGTGGCGCGATCATCGTCTCCACCTCGTGCAGCAGGGGCTCGAGGTCGACGGAGCGGATGTCGTAATGAAGATGTCCCGTGTCGAGGCGCGCGAAGTTGAGCACGTCGTTCACGAGCGCGAGCAGGTGCCGCTGGCTGCGCCGGATCCGGCGCAGGTCCTCGCGCTGCTCGTCGGTCACCGGGCCGCGAAGCTCGAGCTCGAGGAGCTCGGTGTAACCCGCGATGGCGTTGAGCGGCGTGCGCAGCTCGTGGCTCATCGTCGCGAGAAAATCGCTCTTCGCCTTGTTCGCCGTCTCCGCCTCGGCGCGCGCTCGCTGCGCTTCCTGGAAGAGCCGTGCGTTGTCGATGGCGACGGCGGCACGGCGCGCGAGCGCCTCGACGAGCGTGAGGTCGTCGTGCGTCAGGCGCGGTCTGGCGGCCCCGGAGCCGATGGTCAGCGCGCCGAAGATGCGCCCCCGCGCGACGAAGGGAACGATGGCGATGGACTTCAGGTCGAGACCGCGCAGGAGCGCGAGGTGCTCCGGATCCTGCGCCGCGGTGACGAACTGCTCGTCCGTGATCTCCGCGAAGAACTGGGATTCGCCGGTGCGCAGCGCGTGCGGGAGCCCGGCGGGGGCGTCCGCCGGCTCGGGATAGCGGGCTCGGAGCTCGCGGGCGAGGGAGACCTTCGCCGGGTCGGAGTGCTCGACCGCGAGCTGGCGCGCGACACCGTCCTCGCCGACGATGTCGACGCCACACCAATCGGCGAGCCCGGGCACCGCGAGCCGGGCGACCGATCGCAGCGTCTCCTCGAAATCGAGCGACGAGCCGAGGATCTCGGAGGCCTCGTTGAGGAAGCGAAGGGAATGCTCGGCCCTCTTGCGGCCGGAGATGTTCTTCCAGACGACGGCGAGCCCTCCGTCATCGGTCGGATAGATCTGGATCTCGGTCCACCCGAACTGCGGCTGATGATGCTCGAAGGAGCGCGTGCGTCGCTCGACCATCGCCAGCGCGAGCTCGCGCTCGGTGATCGCCCCGCGCAAGCTGGGGAAGACATCCCAGAGCCGCTGCCCGATGACACTCTCGTCCACGGGACTGAGTGCCTCACTGAACACACGAGCCGCGGCGCGATTGACGTAGCGGAAGCGCCACTCCGAATCGTAGACGACGAAGGGGTCGCTGATGCTCTCGAGGATGGAGCTGATGTCGCGCCGGACGCTGTCCACCTGCTGGCGTGCGCGCAGCCGGTCGGCGAGGAGCCGCTCCTCCGATTCCTGCGCGACGAGGTCCGCGTAGCGCCGGCGTTCCTGCCACGCGAGCTGCTCGCGTTTCTCGTAGAGCTGGACGAAGGCCTCGACCTTCGCGCGCAGCACGTCGGGATCGACGGGCTTGAAGAGATAGTCCACCGCGCCCGAGGCGTATGCCTCGGTCACCTGGCGGCGGTTGGCGTCGAGCGCGGTGATGAAGATGATCGGGGTGGAGCGCGAGCGAATGCGCGCCTTGATCAGGCGGGCCGTCTCGACGCCGTCGGTGCCGGGCATCCGCACGTCGAGGAGGACGACGGCGAAGTCGTCCTTGAGGAGAAAGCGCAGCGCGTCGGCCGAGGAGCTGGCGCGAACGATCCCGTGGCCGAGCGGCGCGAGAATCGCCTCGAAGGCGTCGAGGTTCTCCTCGCGGTCGTCGACGAGCAGGATCTTCCCCCGGCGCGGACCGGGGCCGGCGTCTGACGCGGGAGCCTTGACGGACGATTCGGACACGGGAGGAGGCAGGGGTGGGGCAGGCGGAGAAGGTAGATCGCGGTGCGCGCGCGCGCGATAGGCACAGCCCGCCCCGGCGTTGATTTTTGGGTCAACGCCGCCTACAATGGTAGAGTTGCAGCACCCCGCGGGCGTAATTCAGTTGGTAGAATGCCAGCTTCCCAAGCTGGACGTCGCCGGTTCGAGTCCGGTCGCCCGCTCCTTGTGATCGAGTCGCCCATGGCGCCGTCGGAATCGTCGATTTCGACGGCGTTCTCATTGGTGGCCGCGCGGAGTCGACGCGCTCGCGGAAGTGGACCTCGAGTTCTCGTGAGCCTGGCCGGAACCATCGCCGCTGACCGCCACTGAGAGAGCGCCGATCGCGGCGCCGCCGGGAACCCTGAGGGGCCGTCGTGACTTGCCGGAGCGAGATGCCCGGTCAAATCATGGCTGACGAACGGAAACTCCAGAGGGACCGCGAGTTTCACGCGGAAGCGCTGCGCTGGCTCCCCGAGGTCACGCGCTTCGCGCTCTCGCTCACGCGCGACGAGTCCGACGCCGACGACCTGGTCCAGGAGACCTACCTCAAGGCGTACGAGGCGTGGGACACGTATACCCCGGGGACCGAGTGCCGAGGGTGGCTCTTCACCATCTGTCGCCATTCGTTCTATCGGCGACGTCTGCGGGAGGAGCGACAGGTGACCTGCGACGATCCCGAGCTCGAGGCGCTCGCCGCGGTGGCGGTGCACGCGTCGGCGCGACAGGGTGGGTACGCCGATCTCTTCGCGCGCTTCGACCTCTCGGAGGCGATCGACCGCGCCATCGCCGCGTTGCCGGAGGCGTTTCGCGACGTGGTGCTCCTCGTGGACGTGAACGACCAATCCTACGAAGCGGCGGCCGACACGCTCGATGTTCCCGTCGGCACCGTGCGGTCACGCCTCTTCCGGGCACGGCGCCTCCTCCAGGAGGCGCTCATCGACCACGCACGGGACGCGGGTCTCGTCCGTGCACAGACAGACGCCGGCGCGAATCGCCACGAATCGTGATGAGACACCTCTTCGCTCGCCTGCTTGCGCGCTGGCGCTCGGACGCGGCTCCGCGGACATCGGGGGCCGCGCGCGCGCAGGGCATGCAGCAAGGCATGCAGAGCATGCCGGGCGGCATGCCGATGCTCGACTGTGAGTCGGTGATGCGTCAGCTCTGGGACTTCCTCGACGGCGAGCTGACCCCGGAACGCATGGCCGCGGTCCGCGCCCACATCGAGATGTGCAAACGGTGCTATCCGCAGCACGAGTTCGAGCAGTCGTTCCTCGACGCGGTGGCCGCGCGCCGGAGGCAGCACTCCGATCCGCAGCGATTGCGGCGGCGCGTCGCGGATGCCCTGCGCGCGAAGGGGCTGAGCGACGCCTGACCCCTGACTCTCGCACCGCTACCAGGAGGATCCCGATGACCGCCCGACCCGCCCCATCCGAGCCGCTCGCGGAGCACTTCGACCTCGTCGTGATCGGGTCGGGGCAGGGAGGTGGTCCCCTCGCGAGCGCCCTCGCGAAAGCGGGTCGCCGCGTCGCGCTCGTGGAGCGGGTGCACGTGGGCGGGACGTGCATCAACGAAGGGTGCAGTCCGACGAAGACCATCATCGCCAGCGCGCGTGTCGCCCATCTGGCACGACGGAGCGCGGAGTACGGCGTCGAGGAGGCTGGCGAAGCTGACCGCCACGAGTGGCGAGCGGACCTGCGGCGGGTGCACGAGCGCAAGCAGCAGATCGTCGACAGCTTCCGCTCGGGGAGCGAGCACTCGCTCACCGCCGCCGGCGTGGAGCTCGTACGCGGCCAGGCGCGCTTCGTCGACGCGAAGGAAGTCGAGGTGCAGCCGACCGGTCAGTCACGCGACGACGTCCGGCGCCGGCTCGCTGCGGACGTCGTCGTCGTCAACGCCGGATTGCGCGCGGTCATCCCGCAACTGCCGGGACTCGACACGGTCCCGTATCTGACCTCGACCAGCATCCTCGAGCTGACCGAGCTCCCCGAGCATCTCATCGTCCTCGGCGGCGGCTACGTCGGGCTGGAGTTCGCGCAGGCCTTTCGCCGCTTCGGCAGCCGCGTGACCATCGTGCAGCGCGCCGCGCAACTGCTCCCGCGCGAGGACACGGACGTCGCGGAGGCGGTCGCCGCCATCATGGGCGACGACGGGCTGACGGTCCTGCTCTCGGCGGAGGCCGTGCGCGTCGAGCGAGCCGGCGACGGCGTAAGTGTCGCCTGGCGCGCGAAGGGCGGCCCGAGCGCCGAGAAATACGTCGAGGGAACTCACCTGCTCGTCGCGACGGGACGAAGACCGAATACCGACGATCTCGGACTCGAGAGCGCCGGGGTACGAGTCGATTCACGCGGATACGTGCCGGTGAACGAGCGACTCGAGACGTCGGCGCCCGGGGTGTACGCGATCGGCGACGTGAAGGGCGGTCCCGCGTTCACGCACATCTCCTACGACGACTTCCGCATCCTGCGGACGAACCTCCTCGACGGTGGGTCGGCGACCACGGTCGACCGGCAGGTGCCGTACACGGTCTTCATCGACCCCCAGCTCGGCGCCATCGGGATGACCGAACGCGAAGCGCGGGCGAGCGGCCGACGCATCCGCGTCGCGACGCTGCCGATGAAAAGCGTCGCCCGCGCGCTCGAGGTGGACGAGACGCGGGGCTTCATGAAGGCGGTGGTGGACGCGGAGAGCGGCCAGATCCTCGGCGCGAGGGTGCTGGGGATCGAAGGCGGGGAGATCGCGACGCTCTTCCAGATCGCGATGATGGGAAGACTCTCGTACACCGCGCTCCGCGACGCCACCTTCTCGCACCCCACCCTCGCCGAGGCGCTCAACAACCTCTTCACCGCGATGGACCAGGCCGACGCGCCGTCCGCGTGAGCGCGCCAGGCAACGACGCGGATCGCGGAGCACGAACGCACGACGAGAGCGCGACCGCGCTCGAGGCGATCGGAGTCGTCCACACGTTCGGCGGTCGGGCATCGGTCCGCGCGCTCGATGGAGTCAGCCTGACGGTTCCCGCCGGCGCCTGCGTCGCGCTGGTGGGCGAGAGCGGCTCGGGCAAGACGACGCTTCTGCGATGCTTCAACCGCATGGTCGTACCGCAGTCGGGCACGATCGCCGTCGGCGGCCGCGACGTGCGCGAGCTGCCGGCGGAAAAACTGCGGCGGCGCATCGGCTACGTGCCGCAGGACGGCGGACTTCTGCCGCATTGGACGGTGAGGCGCAACGTCGCCCTCGTCCCCGGGCTGCTCGGTCTTCGCGACGTGCCCGCGCGCGCGGACGAAGCGCTCGAGCTGGCGGGGCTGCCGCCTGACGGATTCGGCGCGCGATATCCTCACGAGCTCTCGGGGGGACAGCGCCAGCGCGTCGCACTCGCTCGCGCGCTCGCCGCGCGGCCACCGGCGGTGCTGCTCGACGAGCCCTTCGGCGCGCTGGATGCGATCTCGCGATCCGACCTGCAGACGGCATTCGAGGGTATCCGGCGCGCGACGGGCGTGACGACGCTGCTCGTCACGCACGATCTGGCCGAGGCGGCGCGCCTCGGCGACATCGTCGTCGTGATGCGCGGGGGGCGAGTCGAGCAGCAAGGCACGTTCGCCGAACTGCGGCGCGAGCCGGCGACACCCTACGTGCGCGCGCTGGTGGAGCGCACGCTGGCCGGACTGACGCGGCTGCAGGAGGGCGCGTGACGCGCGTGAGACGCGGCGCGGCGCTGCTGTCGCACGCACTCGGCCGCGGACTCGTCGCAGCGCCGGCGTGGCTGCTCATGGCGAGCGCTCCGGTCGCGGCTCAACGCTCTCCGAGCGCGGCCGACCGAGCGCCGGTGGTCGTGGCATCGAAGCCGTTCGGGGAATCGTACCTGCTCTGCGAGCTGTTCGCGCAGCTGCTCGAGTCGCGCGGGATCGCAGTCGAGCGACGTCCGGGGCTCGGCGCGACGGAGGTCGCGTTCGGCGCGATCCGCTCGGGCGACGTGGACGTGTACCCCGAGTATACGGGGACGGGACTTCTCGCGGTCCTGCACGACACGCTCCCGGATTCACTCGCGCGCAGCGCGCGCGCCGTGTACGCCCACGTGGCGCGCGCGACCGCCGAGCGTTATGGCGCGCGCTGGCTTCCGCCGCTCGGCTTCGAGAACACGTATGCGATCGCCGTCAGGCGGAGCACCGCGGCGCGCTAC
>JABFXM010000134.1 GCA_013361745.1 Gemmatimonadaceae bacterium
GGGACGCTCCCGGTGAGCATCTGGAAGGCGACGGCGGCGAGGGAGTACTGGTCGCTCTGCGGGCCTAACGGCCGGCCTGCGCACTGCTCGGGGCTCATGTAGTGCGGGGTCCCGACGATCATCCCGCTCGCCGTGAGCGAGACGTCCTGCATCGCGCGCGCGATGCCGAAGTCGGTCACGAGGACGCGGCCGTCCGCGTCGACGAGGATGTTGCCGCCCTTCACGTCGCGGTGGATGATCCCCCGCTCGTGCGCGGCGGCGAGTCCGGCCGCGGCACCGCGAAAGATCGCGATCACGGCGGGGATGGGCAGCGCCCCCTGGTGCTCGATGATGTCGTCGACGGCGCGCCCGTCGACGAGCTTCATCGCGATGTAGAGCAGGCCGTCGGCCTCGCCGACGCGATAGATCGGGATGACGTTGGGGTGGTCGAGCGACGCGGTCATCCGCGCCTCGCGCTTGAAGCGCTCCGCGCTCTCGGCGGAGAGGGCGAGCTGCGGCGGCATCACCTTGAGCGCGACGGGACGTTGCAGCTCGCGCTCGACGGCGCGGATGACGACGGCCATCCCGCCGCGACCGAGCTCGCGCTCGACGTCGTAGGTCGCGGCGAGACGCTCGCGGACCGTCTCGAGGATGCCGTCGGCGCTGCGGCGCTCGGCGGAGTCGATGCGGCGCGCCTCGTCGGAGACGTCGGCACCGCACTGCGCGCAGAAGCGAGTGCCGTCCTGCACCACCGTGCCGCAGCGGAAGCAGTTCATGGCGAGCGGAGATGCCCTATGCGTTGTCGGTGTCACGCTTCTCCATTGACGATCGCCGGAGGGCCGCGGTTCCGGTACCCGGGAGCGGGCAAGTCGATGCGGGGGCGGCCTCTGGAAGACGAGCATCACCTCGCGTTGGTGACACGAATCACGAACCGCTCGACGCGAGCCAAGTCGCTGTGGCTCTTCGCGATGCGACGACCGCGGCGGCAGGGTTTCTGCAAATCGGCGCCGGGGTGATGTACAACATCGACGACGTCCACGATCACCTTCGTTCACTCTACCGACACGGCATGGTCTTCACGGATTCGAACGGCGTCGAGTGGCTGGTGACCGAGATCTCGGATCCGGCGCTGCGGAGCATTCCCACCGAACGGCTGCGGATGCCGGAGTTCAAGAGTGGGTGGCTGCTCTTCCAGTCGCAGCACATCAAGAAGCGGCTCGCGCCCTACCCCGACGACTGGCGGGCGATGGAGCCCGCGGAGCTCGAGCGCCTGCTGGCGAAGGCGAAGCCGGCGCCGACGACGATCCGTCCCTCGCTCACCGGGGAGTTCCCGAGACTCGAGCGTTAGGCAGCCGCCCGGCCGACGCAGGTTGTCGGCGGCCCTCCGCGGATGCATCTTCGGCGGTCCCGACCCGCCGAGCCCGAGATGCCCGCGCCCCTGGAAGTCGAAGCGAGAAGGAAGGCGCTGCTCTGGATCGCCGGGCTCGTCGCCGCGGCGACGCTGTGGCTGTGGGGCGCGCGCGGCTCGATGCACTCCTTCGCCTTCCTGATCTTCGGCGGAGTCCTCCTCTTCACCTACGGCGCGCTCGCGCGCTGGCGCCAGGTACGCAACGTCGAGCCGCTGGACCTGAGCGATCCGGATGCGGTCGCACGGGCGATCGCGGCGCGGCAGGCGCACGAGGAGGCGATCGCGCGGCACACGGCGCGAATCAGCTCGCGCCGGCCGTACGCGACCTGGGCGCTGCTCGCGATGATCGTGGCGGTCTCTGCGCTCGAGGTCCCCGCCGGAGAGGCGTGGGTCGAGCGCGCGGGGCTGGTGAAGCCGCTGGCGCGCGAGGGGCAGTGGTGGCGGCTCCTCACGGGTACCTACCTGCACGCGGGGCTGCTGCACATCTGGATGAACGGGCTCTCGCTGCGGAACGTGGGCACGGTGATGGAGGCGTACACGCCGCGGACGCGGCTGCCCCTGGTCTACCTCCTCTCGGCGTTAGGCGCGAGCGTGGCGAGCGTGGTGTTCGTCCCGGCGGGTGCGTCGGTCGGTGCGTCGGGTGCGATCCTCGGGCTGCTCGGCTATCTGATCGTCCTCGCGAGGCGGAGACCGGACGAGATCTTCCCGGGGATGCGCTCGGCGCTGGTGACCGCGGCACTGCTGACGGCGTACCTCGGCATCTTCGGCTTCGCCTTCATCGACAACGCGGCGCACGCGGGGGGCTTCGTGACGGGGGCACTGCTCGGCATGGCGACTATCCCGCGCGACGGGCGCCCGGCGGCGCGGATCTGGGAGGTGCTCGGCGTCGCGTCGTGGGTCGTGCTGGGCGCGGGCGCGATCTTCACGGCGGTGATGCTGCTGCGGCGTTAGGCGCGACTCGTCGGGGGCATCGGAACGCGCCGTGTGGCGTGGGAGCTCCTTCCGGCATCGGCACGGATTCTCACGGATGCGGCTTTGGGGCATCCGGCCGAGATGATTTGCCGCCTGTCCCAGGGTGCCGTATCCGTGACGATCCGTGTAGATCCGTCCAGATCGTCGTTCACTCGTCGATGCCAGCACGCAGCGGCGTGTACCCCCCGTCGCGGAAGCCGAAGGTGACGAAGGTGTGCGCCGGCCGTGGTGACCGCTGGAGGGCTCGACGAACGCAACGGCAGCGAGCGCGAGCGTTGCGAGCACGAGGGGCGTGACGCGGTGGGGGTCGAGCTGGTTCGGGCATGGGGGCGCCTTGACGAGCGGTCGAGTCGGCTGCATTCACTCCTCGACGACGATGCACGCCACGCCCGGTTTCCGGTGCGTTGCGCGGGTGGTGCGTCGACGGTCATGAGGGACGCGGAGCTCCGCTCTTCACTTCTCACGCACGGGTGCCGTCATGTCGACCATGTCCGATCGCGGTTTCGTGGCGTACGCAGCACCGACGACGTCGCAGCGGGTGCTCAAGGCGTATCTCTGGTTCATCGCGCTCTTCCACCTGTTCGTGGGACTCTCGGTGAACATGTCGGCGACGTTCACGCAGATGATCGCCAATGGGTACGGCGCGCACGTGGACTGGACGCCGCAGTTCACGTACATCCTGCATCCGCTCGGCGCGTTCATGATCGTGCTCGGCCTCCTCGCCGGCGCGGCGGCGCGAGAGCCGGAACGCTACGAGGCGGTGATCCTCGGCTTCGTCGTGCTCTTCGCGATCCGCGCGCTGCATCGCGTGGTCTACGGCGACGTGCTGTCGCAGGCGTTCGGGATCCCGGCGTCGCACAACACGGCGAACCTGATCATCTTCGCGGTGCAGGCGGTCGGCCTGTTCGTCCTCTGGCGCGCGTCGCGCCCCCGCGTGCGCGCCACCACCACCGCCGCGACGGCGTGACGGTCGCCGCGTTCCTCGGCGCAACGGTCGCGGTCCAGGCGCTCTTCCTCGGTCTCGACCTCGCCGACCGCCACGCGACGCGCGGGACGCGCTATGACGGCGAGCGGCTGCGGCCGCAGTCGCTCGCCTTCCTGCTCGTCGTGATCGCCGCCTTCTTCGCGATCCAGGCGGCGGGGTTCGCGTTCGTGCCGAGGGTCGACGCGCTGGTGGCGTGGGTGCGCGAGCGTGTGGCACGGGGGATCCCCGCGATGCCCGCGCCGCGCGGCTGGCGATTGGCGATCCTCGCCACGGGATTGTTCTACATGGCGGGGTTCGTGGACTACGCGTGGCATCGCTGGTTCAGCCACAACCGCTGGTTCTGGTTCACGCACGAGAGCCACCATCTGCCGACGCAGGTGTTCGTCGGAATGCCGGGCCTGGGCGTCAGACCATTCGCGGTGCTCACGGTCGTGCCGCTGGTCGCGTTCACGGCGGCGCTGACGTACGGCATCCTGCGCCTCCTCGGCCGTCCGATGTGGGAATGGACCGTGTTCCAGATTCCCCTGCTCCTCGCGAGCACGCTGCTCGTCACGAGCCACTCGTCGTTCATGCGGCGCGGCTGGCTCGCGCACGACGTGCTGCGCCGGCTGGCGCTGACGACGCCGCAGGAGCACGTGCTGCATCACACGACGGACCTGCGCGGAAACTACGGCAACTTCACGACGCTCTGGGACCGGCTGTTCGGGACGTATCTCGATCCGCGGCTGGCCGAGCATCGCGACAAGCGTTACGGGCTGGCGTACGACCAGGATTTTCTCGGCGCGATCACCGCGGGCGCGGTGCGGCTACCGCCGTCGTGGCGGAAGCGATTCCAGCTCGACCGCTATCTGAACATCGAGCGTTGACCGGCGGCGCGCGGCTACGTCATCCGACGTATGCCGCGTCGCGGCGCGCGGTCGTACGATGCAGCAGCGAACCACCTGAAGCCCCCACATGAGCGGAACATCGGCAACACTCGACACGCTCGTCCGTCCGGCAGCCCCGCGCCGGACGCTCGTCGCGCGCACGATCGCGATCCGCGAGCTCGACGCGGCGACGCGCGACGCGGCCTTCGCGCTCTTTCGCGGCGCGTACGAGGGCACGTCGCGCGAGCGCTTCGAGCACGACTTCGCGGAGAAGCAGCACGTGATCCTGCTCCACGACCGCGAGAGCGGCGCGCTGAAGGGGTTCTCGACGGTGCTCGTGCGTGCGGTGGACTCGCCGCGCGGCCCGGCGACGGTGGTCTTCTCCGGGGACACGGTGATCGATCGCGAGTACTGGGGGCAGAAGCAGCTGCAGCTCGCCTTCGCGCGGCTGCTCGCGCGGCTGAAGCTCGCCGCGCCCGCCCGTCCGCTCTACTGGTTCCTCATCTCGAAGGGGTATCGCACCTACCTGCTGCTCGCGAACGCCTTTCCCCGCGCCGTTCCGCGCGCGGGGAGCGCCGAGGATCCGCGGCTGCGCGCGTTGCTCGACGCGATGGCGAGCGAGCGCTTCGGCGGGCAGTACGACGCGAGCGCGGGAGTCGTGCGGTACGACACGCCGCACGAGCGTGTGCGCGATGGCGTCGCGCCGGTGACGGAGCGCGCGCTCGCGAACCGGCACGTCCGTTTCTTCGTCGCGCGGAACCCCGATCACGCTGCGGGTGTGGAACTGGCCTGCCTCGCCGACGTGCGGCTGCGCGATCTCGCGCGCGCGATGCTGCGCTTCAGCGCGGTGCGCGCATGGCGCGCGCTCGGGCTCGGGGGGACGGCGCGATGACCTTCCTTCCACTCGTCGCGAACCTGACGACCGCCGCCGCGGCGGCACCGGCACGATCGCGCTTCGCGCTGGCGCTGCGCCGGCCGCGCGAGGCGCAGGCGCGCATCCTCGCCCGGATCCTCCGCGCGAACGAGCAGTCGCAGTATGGCACGAAGCACGACTTCGCCTCGATCCGCGACGCACGCGAGTTCGCGGAGCGCGTTCCGTTGACGGACTACGACACGCTCTCGCCGTGGATCGAGCGCGCGGCGCGCGGCGAGGAGGGGGTGCTCACGGGCTCTCCGATCCGATTCATGGAGCCGACCGGAGGCTCGTCGGGGATGCTGAAGCTCGTCCCCTACACGACCGAGCTGCTGGCCGAGTTCTCGGCGGCGACGATGCCCTGGCTCTGCGACCTCGTGTCGCGCCGGCCGGCGATCGCGTTCGGGCGCGCGTACTGGTCGATCACCCCGCCGGCGCGAGTCGCCGCGCGGACGGACGGCGGAATCCCGATCGGGATGGGTGACGACGCGGACTACTTCCCCGCCCCGTTGCGGGCGCTGCTGCGCCGCTCGCTCGCCGTGCCGGGGATGGTCTCGACCGCGCCGGACGTCGCGACGTGCCGGTATCTCACGCTGCTCGCGCTGCTCGCCGCGCCCGACCTGAGCTTCATCTCCGTCTGGAGTCCGAGCTTCCTGACGCTGCTCGCGGATGCGCTGGACGAGCACTTCGACTCGCTGCTGCACGACCTCGCGTATGGCACGATCGGCGCACGCGTCCCGACGCGGCTCGCGCTGCGGGTGGTCGCGGAGCTTCCGCCGAACCCGCCGCTCGCGCGGGCGCTGCGGCGCCGGTTCGGACGGAGCGCGCCGCGCGACCTCGGCGAGATCTGGCGCGGGCTGACGCTGATCTCCTGCTGGACGGATGCCAGCGCCGGCCGCGCGTTAGGCGGGCTGCGCGAGCGCTTCCCGAAGGTCGAGATCCAGGGAAAGGGGCTGCTCGCGACGGAGGGGGTCGTCTCGATCCCGATGCTCGGGCGCGGGTTTCCCGTCGCCGCGGTCGCGTCGCACTACCTCGAGTTCCTTGATCCGCGCGACGGGCGATCGTTCGGCGCGCACGAGGTGGAGATCGGGGGAACATACGAGGTGGCGTTGACGACCGGGGGCGGGCTCTATCGCTACCGGCTGCGCGACCTCGTGCGGGTGGAAGGACGCCTGCACCGGGCGCCGCAGCTCTCCTTCGTCGGCCGCGCCGACCGGGCGAGCGACATCGCCGGCGAGAAGCTGACGCAGCCGCTCGTCGAGCACGCGTTAGGCATGGCGGCCCGCGCGGCGGGAGTGGATGCGCGCTTCGCGATGCTCGCGCCGGCGTGGACGCCGACGCCGCACTACCGGCTCTACGTCGAGGCGCCCGCGGCGCAGGCGCACGGCCTCGCCATCGCGCTCGACCGCGAGCTGCTCGGCGCGCATCACTACGCGCTCTGCCGGTCGCTCGGGCAGCTCGGACCGGTGGAAGGGGTGAGCGTGCGCGAGGGAGAGCGAAGCTACGAGCGCGCCTGTGCCGATCGCGGGCAGCGTGCGGGGGCGGTCAAGCCGCCGGCGCTCGAGTCGACGCCGGGATGGGATCGCTGGTTCGAGCACGGTGATTCGCGGTGACGCGATGACGACCAGCGCGCGCGGGCGGCAGGGCTTCGAGACGCTCGATGGCACTCCGTCGCCGGAGCGGCGCGACCTGATGCGGTGGAACGTCGGGACGCTGCACCAGAGCTGGTACGTCGCCGCGCTCTCGACGCAGGTGACGGCGAGGAAGCCGTTCGCGAGCACGATCCTCGAGGAGCCGATCGTGCTCTTTCGCGGGAAGGACGGCCGATCGACGGCGCTGCGCGACCGGTGCCTGCACCGCAACGCGGCGCTGAGCGAGGGCGACGTCTTCGACGGGTGCATCGGCTGCCCGTATCACGGCTGGACGTACGACGCGAGCGGCGCTTGCGTCACCGTCCCGTCGGAGGGTCCCGGGTGCGCGCCGCGCGTGGCGCGATCGCTGGAGCGGTTCCCGGTGATCGAGCGCGACGGGCTGGTGTGGGTCTGGATGGGCGACCCGAACGACGCGACGACGAAAGAGCCCTTCCGCTTCCCGCATCATGGCGAGCCGGGTTGGCGCACGTACTACATGCTCACCTGGTTCGACGGCGACGTCACCGACCTCGTCGAGAACTTCATGGACGTGCCGCACACGGCGTTCGTGCACAGCGGGTGGTTCCGCAAGGCGGGGACGGCGAAGCGTGCCGAGGCGACGGTCGAACGCACGCGCGACGCGGTGCACGTCGAGTACTTCCAGCCCGACGACTCGATCGGCTTCACGAAGTGGCTGGTGAATCCCGACGGCGCGCCGATGACGCACACGGACCGCTTCTTCATGCCGAACGTGACGCGCGTCGACTACATGTGGGGCGAGCGACGGGGCTTCGTCATCAGCTCGCAGATCACCCCGGCGAGCCCGACGCGCGCGCTCGTCTACACCGCGATCACCTTCCGCTTCGGGGTGTTCAACCCGCTCGCGAGGGTCCTTCTCCCCTGGTACACGCGCGTCGTGATCGATCAGGACGTACGGATCATGGCGAACCAGACGGCGAACATCGCGCGCTTCGGCGGACGCCGCTTTCACGGCACCGAGGCCGACACGATCCATCGCGCGATCGAGTCGCTGCGCGAGCACGCGCGGCTCGGGGGTGACGGTCCGGCGCCGGAGCCGTTCGTCGAGCGCATCGCGTTCTGGATGTGAGCCGGAGCGCGCCGGTCATCGCCGCGGGCGCGAGGTCGCCGCTCGTCGTCAGGCCGGCGCGTCCGGAGGACGATGCGGCGCGGCGCGAGCTGCTCGCGAGCGTGGCGATGGATGCCGATCTCTCGCTCTCGATCCGACGCCGGCCGACCGTGGACGCGATGTACGCGCTGCACGCAGCGGCGTGGGACTCGTGGGTCGTCGCCGACGATGCGGGACGCATCGAGGGGATGGGATCGGTGCTCGTGCGCGAGGGCTGGCTCGATGGCCGCATCGTGAAGGTGGGCTATCTCGGCGATCTCCGGCTCAGCGGCCGCGCCGAGGGACGACAGCTGCTCGATCGCGCGTACGGCCCGATCCTCGAGGCGGCGCGGGCGCGATACGGGTGCGAGTACTGGCTGACGGCGATCATCGCCTCGAACGCACGGGCGCGGCGCGCGCTGACGGTGCAGACCGAGCGCTCGGCGCGGCGCGGGCGACCGCGCTACACACTGCTGCGCGAGTTCGACATCCGCTTGCTGCACCTCGTGCTGCCGCGGCGGCGCGAGCGGTCACTGGTGCACGTACGCCGCGCGACCGAGGCCGACATCGGTGCGATCGCGGCGCTGCTCGACGCGGATGCGCGCGCGCGGCCCTTCGGGTATCCGATGCCCGAGCGCGAGCTGCGGCGGCGACTCGGGACCTGGCCGGGGCTCGGGATCGAGTCGTTCCATGTCGCGGAGAACCGCGCTGGCGTGCTGGTCGGCGTCGTCGCGCCATGGGACGCGGCGCCGGTGAAGGAGACCGTGGTCGCGGAGTACAGCGGCGCGATGAAGCGCGTGCGGCTGCTGCACGACGCGGCGGCGCTCGCGCTGGGCAGGCCGAGGCTGCCTGCGCCGGGGGAAGCGTTCCGGTATCAATACCTTACGCATCTCGCGGTGCCCTCGGGGGATCCGGTGGTGCTGCGGGCGCTGCTCGCGTCGGCGTACGAGGGGGCGCGACGCGAGCGATTTCATTTCCTCAGCGCGTGCGCGCCGGTCGGGGATCCACTCGACGAAGCATACAAGGGCTACCTCGCGACGAACCTGCGGGCGCAGCTCCATCTCGTGACGCTGCCCGACACGCGGATCCCGGAGTCGCTGCGATTCGGGAAGATGCCGGGGTTCGAGATGGCACTCGTATGACTACAGCGGTCAGGGGTCAGGGGTCGGGGGTCGGGTATGGGTTGCCAGTTGCCGGTAGCCAGTTGCCCGTGGGGGCCGCGTCCACTGACAACCGGAAACTGGCGACTGGCCACTCGGCGCTCGCCGGCGATCCACGCGTTCCATTCGCGGCAATCCTCACTCTCTATGTCGTGCTCGGCACCGTGTGGCTCGGGTTCAACCGGTCGCCGGGGCAGATCGTGGCGATCGTGGCGATCGGGTGCGGGCTGGACATGGGGCTGCACTGGGTGCTCCGGAAGCGCGAGGT
>JABFXM010000480.1 GCA_013361745.1 Gemmatimonadaceae bacterium
GCGGAAGCGACCGCGCGCGACATCGAGCAGCTCTGCACGGAAGCGGCGGAGAACCGATTCGCCGCGGTGTGCGTCAACCCGGTCTGGGTGAAGCTCTGCGCGCTGCGGCTGAAGGGAACGGAAGTCCAGGTCGCGACCGTGATCGGCTTCCCGCTCGGCGCGACGCGGAGCGACGTGAAGGCGTTCGAGGCGCAGCGCGCCGTCGACGTCGGCGCCGAGGAGCTCGACATGGTGGCCGCGATCGGCCACATCAAGAGCGGCGACTGGCACTATGTCGCCGACGACATCGCGGCGGTGGTGCGCGCGGCGCCGGGACGGCTGGTGAAGGTGATCATCGAGTCGGCGGTGCTGACGCCGGTCGAGATCATCAAGGCGAGTGCGCTCGCCAAGGAGTCGGGCGCGCACTACGTGAAGACGAGCACCGGTTTCCACGCCGCCGGCGGCGCGAGCGCCGAGGCGGTCGCGCTGATGCGGCTGATCGTCGGCGACTCGATGGGGGTGAAGGCATCCGGCGGGGTTCGCGACTGCACGCAGGCGCTGAAGATGATCGCCGCCGGCGCGACGCGGATCGGAACCTCCGGCGGCGTCGCGATGGCGAAGTGCCTCGGCCCCGGTCCGCTGCCGCTGCGCGAGCTGCTCGAGAGCTCGCTCGTCCACGGGGAGAAATGCGTCACCTGCTCGGCGCCGACGGCGTCGTCGAGCGGGCAGGTCTACTAACGTTCCGTTCGATCCCGCACCGCCCACCGAGACACTCATGCTGAACAAGCTGATCCCGCGCGACGAGCAGTTCTTCGATCTCTTCGACGAGATCGCGCGGCGGCTCTCGACCGCCGCCAAGCTGCAGAAGGAGCTCTTCTCGGATCCGTCGCGAATCGCGGAGCACGTCGCCGCGATCAAGAAGGTGGAGCACGAGGCGGACGGCCTGACGCACGAGGTGATCACGAAGATCAACAAGAGCTTCATCACCCCGTTCGACCGCGAGGACATCCACGAGCTCGCGTCGCACCTCGATGACGTCATCGACCTGATCGACGGCACCGCGCGGCGCGCGGTGATGTTCCGCGTGACGACGCTGCGCGAGCCGGCGAAGAAGCTCGCCGACGTCATCTGCCGCGCCGCCGACGCGCTGGAGCAGGCGGTGGTCGCGGTGAAGAAGCCGAAGGTGGTGATCGAGAAGGGGCAGGAAGTGAAGATGCTCGAGGAGGAGGGCGACGCGATCTACCACGAGGCCGTGGGTCGCCTGTTCGACGGCGGCGAGGACCCGATCGAGGTGATGCGCTGGAAGGAGATCTACGACACGCTGGAACGGACGCTCGACCAGTGCGAGGATGTCGCCAACGTGCTCGAGTCGATCGCGCTCAAGAACGCCTGACGGGAAACCGCCTTGGTCACCTACGTCCTCGCGATCATCCTGATCGCTTTCATCTTCGACTTCAGCAACGGGTTCCACGACTCGGCGAACTCCATCGCCACGGTCGTCGGGACCCGCGTCCTCAGCCCCTTCGCCGCCGTCCTCTGGGCGGCGTTCTTCAATATGGCGGCCGCCTTCACCGTTGGGACGGCGGTGGCGAAGACGGTCGGCTCGGGGATGATCGACACCTCGATCGTGACGCCAAGCGTGGTGCTCGGCGGCCTGCTGGGAGCGATCGTGTGGAACATCATCACGTGGCGCTTCGGGCTACCGTCGAGCTCCTCGCATGCGCTGATCGGCGGGTATGCCGGCGCGGCGGTGGCCAGGGCGGGGCTCGCGGCCGTGACCTGGGGACAGAAGTGGATCGACACGCTGCTCTTCATCGTGCTCTCGCCGGTGATCGGCTTCGCGCTCGGCGCGGTGCTCATGATCCTCGTCTACTGGATCTTCCAGCGCGTGTCGCCGGCGCGCGTCGACCGCACCTTCCGCGGTCTGCAGCTCGTGAGCTCGGCGCTGTTCTCGCTCTCGCACGGGGCGAACGACGCGCAGAAGACGATGGGCATCATCGTCGGCCTGCTCGTCGCGTCGCAGGCGAGCTTCGTCGGTGCGACCGGCTGGATGCATCACCTCTACCTGCCTAACGCGGACCACGTCCCGTACTGGGTGGAGTTCGGCGCGTACATCGCGATCTCGACGGGAACGCTCTTCGGCGGCTGGCGCATCGTGGCCACGATGGGCTCCCGCATCACGCGACTTCGGCCCGTGGGCGGCTTCTGCGCCGAGACGGGTGGCGCGATGAGCATCCTGCTCGCGACGAAGCTCGGCATCCCGGTCAGCACGACGCACACGATCACGGGCGCGATCGTCGGCGTCGGCGCGACGAACCGGCTGTCGGCGGTGCGCTGGGGGGTGGCGGGGCGGATCGTCTGGGCGTGGATCCTGACGATTCCGATGGCGGCGATCATGGCGGCGATCGCGTACCACCTGCTGCGGGTGATGATCGCGCCGTGACGCAGCGGCGGTGG
>JABFXM010000138.1 GCA_013361745.1 Gemmatimonadaceae bacterium
CTGGAAGATCCCGTTCCCCGGGATGCGGCTGGCCACGGAGACGATCCCCATCGCGAGATCCAGGTCGGCGCGCGGGCCAAGGGCGACACCAGCGTTGGCGCGGAGGTTGACGCGGCGGAGCGCGTTGGGACGCAGCTGCTCGTCGGGGATCGCCGCGCCCCCGCGCTCGCGCGCGATACGCGCGCGGTCGATCCCAGGCATCCGGAGGTAGCCGGTCTCCTGCTCGTACTCGCCAGCGACGAAGTAGGTGAACTGCGCGACGCCGCCCGAGCCCTGAAGCCCGAGCTGGTCGCGGTGCCCGATGCCCAAGGGGCTCGTGGCCCGGTCACGGAGCGGGTTGAACGCGGTGAGGCTGTCGCGGGCGCAGGCCCCGGCGGCGAGCTCCGTGAGCACGCATTGCTGTCCCGCGCCGGTGGCCGCGCTGCGGCCCCAGGCGTAGTAGTTGTCGGGGATCGGGGCGGCGGGGGTGATCGTCCCGGTCTCTCCGGTGAGCTGCCAGCGCGTACGACCCGGCCGTCCGCGCTTCGTGCGGACGAGGATGACGCCGTTCGCCGCGTCGGTGCCGTAGAGCGTCGCGGCCGAGGGGCCCTTCACGATCTCGATCGACTCGATCTCCTCGGGGTTGAGATCGTTGAAGCGGCCGGAGGTATGGCCGTACGTCCCGATGCTTCCGCTGCTGTTCTCGACACGAATGCCGTCGACGACGAGGAGCGGGTCGTTGCCGATGGTGAGGCTGTTGATGCCGCGTATGCGGACGCGGGGGGCGATGCCGGTGAGTCCGGCGTTGAGCACGACCTGGGCGCCGGGAACGCGGGCAGCGACGAGATCGGCGAGCGTGGTGACGGGGGCGTCGCGAACCACCGAGTCGGCGGCGATGGTGCCGATGGCGTTGCCGATCTCGAGCCGCCGCTGCGGGCCGGTCGCCGTCGTGACGACTGCCTCGAGGGGCGACGCGACGGGCACGAGCAGGATGTCGAGCGTCGCCGCACTGTCGGCGGCGAGGGTGACGGCGCGCGTGGTGGGTGCGTAACCGATTCGCCGAACGGTGACGGCGTGCGCCCCCGGCGCGAGCCCGGCGAGATGGTACCGGCCTTCGAGGTCGGTCAGGGTGCGATGTGCACCATCGTCGAGGCGGACGGTGGCGTTGACGACGGGGTCGTGAGTGACCGAATCGGTGACCCGGCCGCCCAGCGAGGCGAGCGGCCGCGCGGTCCGCGGGTTCGCCGCAGCCGATCCACGCCCTCCATCCGTCATCACGAGCACGAACTCGCCGTCCCGTGTCTCGCGGAGTGCGATGCCGGTGTCGCGGAGCGCGAGGCGCAGGGCGTCGCGGGCAAGCGCGTCCGTCACCCGGAGCGAGACCCGCCGGTCGAGGGGGAGGGCGTCGCTCGCATAGACGAGCGACACGTGGCCCTGCGCGGCAATCGCCCGAAGGACGTCGCGGAGCGGAGCGTCGCGCAGGTCGAGCGTCACCCGCGGCGGCGTCGCCGTCTGGACGTTGAGGACCGCTGGTCGTCTGGCCGCGGCAGCCTCCTGGCCGAGCAGCGGGCTGGCGAGCCAGGTGAGGAGGATCGCGGCGCGAACGATCCAACGGGACGAGCCGGCGGTGACGACATTCGGCATGGGCGGAGCCTCGGGGCGGGGAGTCGCGGCGTTAGGGGGTGAGGGGCGGTCAGCGCTCATCGGCGGCCGGAGCGCGCAAGGACGACGAGAGTGTCGGCGTCGCGCGCGTAGCGCAGATCGAGCGCTGGGGCGAGCGCGGCGAGGACGTCGGCGAGGGTCGCCGAGGGGAAGGAGGCAGTGAGTCGGCGGGTGGCGAGGGTGCTGTCGCCGATCCGGATCCGGACGTCGTACCATCGCTCGAGCTCCGCGACCACCTCGGGGAGCGGCGCGTCGTCGAACGCGAGGGCTCCGCGGAGCCACGCGAGCGCCGAGGAGAGCTCCGCGCTGTCGACGGCGACACGGGTCTCCCCGCGGCGAAGCGCGCCTCGCTGCCCGGGCCGCAGCATCGCCCGCGGCGCCGAGCTGTCCCGCGCCGAGTGGAGCGCGACGGCGCCCGTGGCGACGACGACGCGGACTGTGCCGTCGCGAGGGTAGGCGCGCACGCCGAAGGCCGTGCCGATGTCCTCGGCCACGGCGTCGCCGGCGCGGACGCGGAAGGGGTGTCGGGGATCGTGGACCACCTCGAAGTAGCCTTCCCCATCGAGGACGACCTCCCGGGCGGCGCCAAAAGTGGCCGAATAGCGGAGCGTGCTCGCGGCACCGAGGACCACCCGCGTCCCGTCGGGGAGGCGAAGGGGCATCCGTTGACCCCGGTCAGTGGTGGCCACTCGTTCGGCGGGGGCGGGGTGGCCAAGGAGCACCCGGAGCACGTCGGTTAGGTGGACGGCGGACAGCGCCACGGCCACGAGGAGGGCGGCGGCGGCGAGCA
>JABFXM010000500.1 GCA_013361745.1 Gemmatimonadaceae bacterium
TCCTCGATCTTCGAGTAGCGAACGAAGTTGAAGTAGACGACGACCAGCTCGCCACGCTCCTTGATCTGCGGGCGCATCCGCTCGATCATCACCGGGAGCGTCGGCAATCCGGTCATGAAGTCGTAGAGCATCTGCGCCTGCTCCGCGCGCTCGGCGCGATCGCCGTTAGGCGCGTCACCCGGAAGCTGGCGCATGATCGCGGAACGGACGCGACCCGCGATTTCCTCCGCGTCGGCCGGAAGTCTCAGCCATTCCTCGGCGCGAAGCTCGATCGCTCGCCGGCGGGCCGCGTCGTCCTTGCAGCCGACGATGACCGGAAGCCCCTTCGCATGTGCGCACTCGACGATCTCGCGCAGCGTCGGCGGACTCTCGACGGTGACATAGACCGCGCGCACACCGCGCTCGTGCCCGATCGCGCGCGCGAGCTCCCCAGAAGGGAGCACGACGGCGCGCCATGCATCGAGCTGGCCGATCGCGGTGTCGAGCGCCGGATCGTCGCTGTCGGTGAGCAGGATGCTCTTGTTCACGAGCGCCGGCCGTCCGCTACGACGCCGCCTTCAGCATCGCCAGGTTCCGCTGCACCGTCGTCGCCAGCTTCGGAAGATCGAAGGGCTTCTCGACGTAGTCGTCCGCTCCCGTCTGCAGCGCCTCGCGCTTGTCCGACCAGTCGTCGAGGGCGGTGACCATCACGACCCGCACGTTCCTGCCGAGCGTCGGGTGCTGCTTCATGAGGCGACAGGTCTCCCACCCGTCGCGTCCCGGCATCATCACATCGAGCAACACGAGCGCCGGACGCACCTGCTCGAACACGGCGAGCGCCTCGTCTCCGCTATGCGCCACCGTGATCGGATAGCCACGTACCTCGAGGTATTGGCGGATGATCTCGGCGTTGTCGTGATTGTCGTCCACCACCAGGATCGGGGGCAGCGTATCCATCGGCATATCCATCATGCAAGAGTGTGGAATCGACGAGGGCGATCTCCCTGCCCTCTTCCCAACGCACATCCGCGGCCACGCCGCCGGATGCGTCCGCTCATTCCGTCCCGGCAGCCCCGTCAGCGCCGGTTCGCGGTCACTGCTGACGCCGCAGCGCGTACGAGAGCGCGATGCCGAATACGCCACCGCGCGCGCCGGGATCGATTCCCTTCGCCCGAGCGCCGTCCTCGTACCCTATCGTCAGTCCGAGCTGCGACGCAAGCGTCACGTCGACGCCGACCGAGCCGCGCACGAGTCCGCGCGTCCTCGAAACGGTATCCTGCTTGAACCGCGTGAGTACCCAGAATGGTGCCACGTACGCGCTGATTCCCCGCGTCGCGCCGAGAGCGTGTCGGAATCCGAACGACGCGCCCACCGGGAAATTGGACTCGCGCGCCGCTGCCTTGGACGTGAACCCCACTCCGGCGAAGACGCCCGTCCCGATGCTTCCGCCCGCGAATTGCCGGACCGGTATGGAGATCCGTCCCCCATATCCGCTGCGCGTGGCCGCGGAGTCGTTGATCGCTCCACCGCCGACACTGAGCTGGAATCGCGACTGTCGCGGTGCCCACGCAAGCGCGGCCGCCCATGCGTTCTCTCCCTGCGCGTGACCGTAGTCGATCGCCGCCGTGACGCCGGCATTCGCCCACGCGTTCTGGAGGACGGGTGTCGCAGGCATCTGGCCGGCAGCGCCTCGCGCGACGACCAGCGGCAGTGCACAGCCGAACAGCACGAATGGACGAAAATGCCGTCGATGGCTCACGCTCGCTCCCTGTGTAGTCGCCGACCCGTGTTGCAACAATGGTGCGACTGGCGAGCGAACGCGAGGTCGAGATCCGTGAACGGCGAAGGGTCGGGGCGATGGCCCCGACCCTTCGTCGCTCGCAAGGATAACCGTCAGATCGTCTCGGCGCGCTCGGTGACGATACGGACGCGATCGTCCGCGACCTCGAGAAACCCGCCGGCGACGGTGAAGCTGCGCTCGTTCCCGGCGGCGCGGATGCGCAACCGCCCGTTCCCGAGCAACGTGAGCATCGGCGCGTGGTGCGTCAGAATTCCGACCTCACCATCGAACGCCGGCGCGACGACCGATTCCGCCTCGCCCTCGAACAGCGTCCGTTCCGGAGAGACCACCGACACGTTGAGCATCGCTTACGCCTTCGCCATGCGCTCGGCGTTCGCGACCACGTCCTCGATCCCGCCGGCCATGAAGAACGCCTGCTCCGGCAGGTGATCGAACTCGCCCGCGACGAGCCGCTCGAACGAGGAGATCGTCTCCTCGAGCTTGACGTACTTGCCCGGGATGCCCGTGAACTGCTCGGCGACCGCGAACGGCTGCGACATGAAGCGCTGGATGCGGCGCGCGCGGCCGACGATCTTCTTGTCGTCCTCGGACAGCTCGTCCATGCCGAGAATGGCGATGATGTCCTGCAGCTCCTTGTAGCGCTGCAGGAT
>JABFXM010000530.1 GCA_013361745.1 Gemmatimonadaceae bacterium
GACCCACCACGCGCCGCCGGCGATGAGCGCGACGATCGCCAGCGCGCCGAGCGCGAGCCCCCCCGGGAAGCGCGATCTCCGCCCGGCGAGCGCTTCGCCGCTCGGCATCGGCCGCGTCGGCGCGACGCTGACCGCGTCCGCCGGCGCCGCGACCGGTGCCGGCGGATTGATCGACGCCATCAGCCCCGCCTCGAGCTTGATGAATCCGTCGCGCGCCGCGTTGATGTCCTGCGGGCTCGGCCTGTAGTCGGTGCGCTGCGCGCGATCGCGCGCCGCCTGGAACTCGGCGAGCGCGTTCGCCTGCTCGAAGGAGAGCATCTGCCGCTGCCGCAGCTCGCGGATCAGCGCCTGCCCGCCGAGCGACGACCCACCCACCAAAGAGCGAAGCGCGGTTTCCACCGCGCTCCAGCTTTCGATCAGGTCCGCCGCGACGTCTTCACTGTTGCGCGAGACGTCGAGTCTCGCGATCGCCGGCCTCGCCGCGTCCAGCGCGGCGAGCGCCGATCGTTCCGCCGGTCCGGCCGCCATCAGCGGACGATCCGCAGAAGACCCGCGTCCGCGCTGCCGCGAATGAACGCCTCAGCGTCGTTCGTCGGGATGCGCACGCCGGTGAGCGAGAAGCCGCGCCGCGCCTCGGCGATCATGTACTCGTGCAGCGACCGCGCGCCGTTGCCGTTCGACTCGCGCATCCGCTGGACGATCTGCTCCCAGGTGCCGGCGAATTGCTTCCCCTCGTGCGTCGTGATCGCGTGCTCCGTCGTGGTGCCGGCGTCGTCGCCGCGGTGCGCCGCGAGATCGGCGAGCAGCGCACCGAAGAGCTCGAGCTGGCCGAGCGCGGTACCGCGCTGCTGCTCCAGCTCCTCGGCGACCTTGCCCTCGATCTCGGCGAGCATCTCGTCGATGTCGTCCATCTCGCCGCCCAGCTCGACGAGACGCTCCTCCCACGGCTTCAGCTCCGGATCGCCCTCGGGGAGGGAGAAGAGCGAGCGCTTCATCTCGAGCAGCCGCCAGATCGCGAGCTCGTCCCAGTGGTCCTCGGGCTTCGTCTGCTCGAGGTGATAGAGCGCCGCCTCGTAGTCGCCGCGATCGTAGAGGACGTTCGCGAGATAGATCCGCGCCTCGTGATACTCCGCGTCGTGCTGCAGCGCCTTGCGCAGCGTCGCCAGCGCCGCCTCGTCGTCGCCGAGCCGGTGCTCGACGTAGCCGACGCAGCTCACGACCTCCGCCGAGTCCGGCGCGTGACGCATCGCCGCCTCGAAGTAGTCGCGCGCCTCGGTGATCTCCCCCTCGCGGAAGAGCGCGCGCCCGATCTGCAGCATGAGGTCGATGTCGTCCGCGTATCCCAGCTCGAGCGTGCGCTTCATGCAGCGCAGCGCCGCGTCGCGCTGGCCGAGCTTGAGCAGCGTCTCGCCGAGCCCGGCGAGCGCGTCCTCGTGCTCGGGTTCGAGCACGAGCGCTTCCTCGAAGGCGCGCCGCGCCCACGCGTATTCCTCGCGCGCGAGGCGCGCGTATCCCACGCCGATGTGCAGCTCGACGGAGTTCGGGTACAGCGACAGCCCCTCACGCAACACGTCGAGTGCTTCGTCGTACTGCCCCTCACTGTACAGCTGATGAGCCCTCTCGTCGTACTCTTCCGAGCTCAGGAAGGGGGTGGCCATGGGAGAGCGTTCCTCCGCGGATGAAGGTTCAGCTATTGTACCATCCGGACGACGCCAAGTTCAATGCTTTCGCACGCTCCGCGCCGCGATTCATTTCCTCGTCGGAGCGACCGTCCATTCGCGCGAGCGCGACCGCGATCTCCGCGGCGAGCGCGGCGTTGTTCTCGAGCAGCGCGAGGTTCGCGGCAAGCGATTTTCCCTCTGTCTCGCGCTCGACCGCGGCGAGCAGCATCGGCGTCATCGCCGCGCCGCGCACGCCCTGCTCCACCGCGTGCGCTACCGCACGCTCCACCGCGCGCTCGACCGTCTCACGCGGCAGCGCATGCTCCGGCGGCGGCGGCTGGACGACGAGCAGCGCCGACTCGCGACCGAGCGCGCGGTGCGCGGCGAAGACTCGCGCCACGTCGTCCGGGGAGTCGGCTCGCGCGCCGAGCGAGATCCCGGTCTCCGCGGTGAAGAACCCCGGCAGCTCGCTCGTGCGATACCCGATCACCGGGACGCCGAGGGTCTCGAGGCGCTCCATCGTCGCCGGCAGATCGAGGATGGACTTCGCCCCCGCGCAGACGACGATCATAGAGGAGCGCGCGAGCTCCGGAAGATCGGCGCTCTCGTCGAAGGCGGGCTCGCGGTGCACGCCGCCGATGCCGCCCGTCGCGAAGACGCGCACGTCGGCGATCGAGGCGAGGGCGAGCGTCGCGGCGACGGTGGTTGCGCCCTCCTGCCCGAGCGCGACGGCGACGCCGAGGTCGCGCGCCGATACCTTGCG
>JABFXM010000021.1 GCA_013361745.1 Gemmatimonadaceae bacterium
CCCGCGCGTCGCCGCGATCAGCGGCGCGTGGAACGCCGTGCCGGCCAGCCCGAAGCCGACCAGCGCAACGCGCGCCCGCTCCGCGCTTCCGTCGCTGCGCTCCGACGTCACCCGTCCTGCCAGGCGACGTTCGTCGAGATCTTCCACACCCCGCCCACCTTGCGCCAGGTACGCGTCGCGCCGCCGCCGCGCGATCCATCGCCCGTGTCGAGCGACCACCGGCTGTAGTCCCACGCGATGTCGCCGCTGCTCGCGACCTCGATCTTCGTGATCGCGTCCGTGAACCTGACCGACGGCGCGCCGAAGGCGTTCGACCACTCGCTCCGCATCCCCGCGACGTCCGTCACGGCGCCGTCCGGATACTTGATCACCGCGTCGGTCGTGTGCAGCGCGGCGAGCGTCTCGAGATCCCGTGCATTCACTGCGCGCGTGAACGCTTCGCTCTGCGCGCGTATTGCGGCCTGCTCGTCGGCGCGGGCGACGCTGGTGCCGACGGTCGCGCCATTCGCCGAAGCGCTCGCCGAAGCGCTCGGCGAAGCGCTCGGCACCCCCGCGCAGGAGATGGTGAAGAGCACGGCGGCGGAGAGCGGCAGTGTGGCGCGCATGTGAATCCTCGTGGCGATGGTGAAACGGCCATGGCACGGCGGCGAGCGTCGCGAACGTACCATCGGCCCCGTCGCCTCGCCAGCGCGCCACCGTTGACGCGACCGCGCATTCGAGCGAGACTCGCCCCACTCCTCCACCGAGGCGAACGATGTCTCCGAAGCTCTCGAAGTCTGACGCGCTCGCGGCGCTGCTCGCCGGGCTCGCGGCACCCGGCACGACCCCGCTCCACGCGCAGCGTACGGGCGGCCCCCTCGACGCGCTCACCGCGCCGCATCCCGGGCGCATCGCCCACTACTCGAGCCGCGACACCACGGGCGGCAACGACGACTACCGCACCATCGCGCCCGGCGCGACCCTCACCCTCGTCGACCATCACGGCGCGGGCGTCGTGCGCCGCTGGTGGGTGACCATCGCCCCGCGCAACGATCATCGCATCCAGCGCCAGCTCATCGTCCGCTGCTGGTGGGACGACGAGACCGAGCCCTCCGTCGAAGTCCCGATCTCCGACTTCTTCGGCGTCGGCTTCGGCGAGTGGCAGCAGTACACCTCCGCGCCGATGAACATGACGAGCGGCGGCTACGACACCTACTGGCCGATGCCGTTCCGCCGCCATGCGCGCATCACCGTCGAGAATCGCTCCGCGGTCGCGGTCGGCTCCTTCTACTACAACGTCGACATCGAGACGCGCCCGACGCTCGACGACAGCACGCTCTACTTCCACGCGCAGTTCCGCCGCACGACCACCGTCGCCGGCCAGCCGGTGACGCTGCTCGACGCGACCGGCCGCGGCCAGTACGTCGGCAGCGTGATCTCGATGCAACCGCTGCACGGCCGCTCGCTCGGATTTCTCGAGGGCGACGAGCGCGTCTTCGTCGACGGTGAGGCCGCGCCGAGCATCGTCGGCACGGGCACCGAGGACTATTTCTCCTCGGGCTGGTACTTCGATACCGGACCGTACTCCTCGCTCTACCATGGGCTGACGATCAAGGACAGCCTCACCGGCCGCGTCAGCGCCTATCGCTGGCACATCGAGGATCCGATCCCCTTCACCCGCGCCCTGCGCTTCACCATCGAGCACGGCGGCACCAACGACGCGCCGCGCACCGACTACAGCACCGTCGCGTTCTGGTATCAGACGCACCCGCACGCACCCTTCCCTGCGCTCCCCGCGGATCTCCTCCCCGACACCACCACCAGCGCGGTGATGCGGATCCCGCGCATGATCGAAGCGGAGAGCCTGCTCGCCGTCGCCCGCGTCAGCGCAGGCGAGCTGCGCGTGCAGGACATGAGCGGCTTCGAGCCCGACTCGGCGCTCTGGAGCGGCGGCACCCAGCTCTGGTGGGTGCTCGCGCGTCCCGGCGCGCGCCTCACGCTGCCGATCCGCGTCCGCACGGGGGGCGTGCACGAGTTGACCGGCTACTTCACCCGCGCCCGCGACTATGGCGACGTCCGCGTCTCGCTCAACGGCCGTCCGCTCGCGCCGATCGTCCGCGGCTATGCGCCGCAGGTCGAGGCGACCGGTCCGATCTCCTTCGGCCGCGTGCCCTTCCGTTCGGGAGCGAACACTCTCGTCGTCGAGATCGTCGGCAAGGACCCGCGCGCCGCGGGATACTCCGGCGGGTACCTCGTCGGCATCGACGGTATCGCGATCGGAAAATGACGCGAGACGATTTCATCGCCTTCCGCCGCTCCCTCGGCCCCACGCCGCGCCTCACGCATCGCACGGTGCGCGCGCGCGGGCTCGACTTCGCCGTCTGGTGTTCGCCGTCCGTTCCCGGCGCGACGCCGCTGCTCTGCATCAACGGCGGATTGCTCT
>JABFXM010000580.1 GCA_013361745.1 Gemmatimonadaceae bacterium
ATCCTGCAGCGGCTGGAAGAAGCGGCGCAGCAGCTGCAGGAACGCGGCGACGGTGCCGACCGTCAGCGACCCTACGCCGACGCGATGCGCCCCCGCGACGACGAGGATCGCGAGCGCAACGGTCGTCAGCAGCTCGATCGCCGGGAAGTACAGCGCGTAGACGGTGATCGACTTCAGGTTCGCGTCGAGGTGATCGCGGTTCAGCCGGTCGAAGCGCTTCGCCTCGTCCGCCTCGCGCCCGAACAGCTGCACCACGCGCATCCCCGTGATCCGCTCCTGCAGGAACGCGTTGATGCGGGCGATGCGCGTCCGGATGTCGCGGTACGTGTCGCGCACCTTCACCCGGAAGACGTGCGACACCAGGTAAACGAGCGGGATCGTCGCGAAGCCGAAGAGCGCCAGCCGCCAGTCCACCCAGAGCATCGCGACGCTGATCGCGACGAGGGTGAACAGATCGCCCAATCCCGACACGACCCCCGCCGTGAACAGCTCGTTCAGCGACTCGACGTCGGTGGTGACGCGCGTGATCAGGCGACCGACCGGATTGCGATCGTAAAAGGGGATCGGCACGCGCTGCAGGTGCGCGAACAGCTCACCACGCAGGTCGTGCATCACCCGCTGGCCGAGCAGCGCGGTGAGGATAGTCTCGCCGTAGGAACACGCGAACTGCGCGACGAGCGCGAGCGCGAGCAGCAGCACCGAGCGCTGCACGAGCGCCACATCGCGCGCCGGGACCGCCACGTCGATGATGCGCTTCGTCAGCAGCGGCCCGACGAGCTGCAGTCCCCCCTCGGTAAACAGCAGTACGAGCGCGCCGGCAACGAGCGGCCGATACGGCCGCACGTAGCGCAGCAGGCGGCGCATCAACCGACCGTCGTACGCCTTGCCGAGTACGTCTTCTTCGTGGATTCCCTGCTCCGCCATTGGTGCATCCTAGTGGTGCACGTCACCGACGGTCAACGCGTGACGCGATCCATGCCTTCTTCCTCGCCTTCCACGCGGCGCATGGCACTACGGTTGCGTTAGCCAATGACGCAACCCTCACCCCTTGGAGGAGCTATGGGTATCATTGCTTGGATCGTCCTCGGTCTGATCGCTGGTGCGATCGCGAAGGCGATCATGCCGGGTCGGGATCCGGGCGGTATCATCGTGACGATCCTGATCGGTATCGTCGGCGCCTTCATCGGTGGCTTTCTTGGCAACATGGTCACCGGCAGTGGCGTGAATGGTCTCAACCTCTGGAGCATCATCCTCTCGATCGTCGGGGCGATGATCCTGCTCTGGATCTACCGCGCCACGACGCGCGGTCGCTCGACCACGGTCTGACACGTGTGGTGCGCGCCGCGACGTCGCGGCGCGCACTGCCTCGTGGAGTGACAGTTGGCGCTCTGGCTCTACTGGATCATCCTCGGCCTGCTCGCCGGGGCCCTGGCCAAGTTCCTGATGCCCGGCCGCGATCCGGCCGGCTGCATCTTCACGATCGTCCTCGGCGTCGTCGGCGCCTTCATCGGCGGCTGGGTCGGCACCAGACTCGGCTGGGGCACCGTCACCGTCGGCACGCTCGACCTCCGCTCGATCGCCATCGCGACCTTCGGGGCGATCATCCTCCTCGCGCTCGGCCGTCTCGTTCGTCGCGGAGGCGAACCGCGATAGCGGCGCCCGGCCGAAGAAATCCCGCAGAGAGGCGCGCCGTGCCTTATCTTTCCTGACGATGTCCGCCATCGTCGTCCGCGGCGCCCGCCAGCACAACCTCAAAGGCTTCGACGTCGAGATCCCTCGACGCTCCTTCACGGTCGTCACCGGACCCTCGGGCTCGGGGAAGTCCTCGCTCGCCTTCGACACCCTCTACGCCGAGGGGCAGCGACGCTACGTCGAGTCGCTTTCCGCGTACGCGCGCCAGTTCCTCGAGCGCATGGAGAAGCCCGCCGTCGACTCCATCGACGGCCTCTCACCCGCCGTCGCGATCGAGCAGAAGAACCCGACCAAGACTTCGCGCTCCACGGTCGGCACGGCGACCGAGATCTACGACTACCTGCGGCTCCTCTGGGCGCGCGTCGGTCACACGATGTGCCCGAAGTGCGGCCGCGAGATGAAGCCGGACACGGTGCAGTCGGCGACCGACGCGCTCCTCGCCCTCCCGGCGAGCGCCCGCTTCTCGGTCACGTTCCCGCTGCGCCTGTCCGACGCGGTCACGCATGAGGTGGTCGTCGAGAACCTCCGCGCGCAGGGCTTCCTCCGCGTTGCCCTCGACGGCGTGATGAAGCACCTCGACGATCTCGCCACCGAGCCGATCGACGTCACCTTCGCGAAGGAGCTGCTCGTCGTCGTCGACCGGCTCGCCGCGACCGCGGAGAGCTCCGGCCGCATCGCCGACGCGTTAGGCACCGCCTTCCGCGAAGGCTACGGCGACGCTGTC